>JAUUZB010000171.1 GCA_030590185.1 Deltaproteobacteria bacterium | reverse complement strand
TTTGTACCGGGTTCCAGGATGATGGCTATTCATGTCAACGTTGCCTGCCCTACACCGAGATAGGCGAGTTCTGCGGTCCCACCCCGTGTGTCGAGGGCAGCGCCTGTTCCGACTCGGTGGCGATACCGCCGTCCTGCTTCGACCCGATCGGCACCGGTTGTTCCGTCGACGCCGACTGCAAGCTCAGTGAGCTCTATTGCGATCAGGACACCTGCGCCCTGCGCACCGCCGGTGCGCCCTGCGCATTCGCCAACGACTGCGGCATCGACGGTCTCACCTGCGTGTCCGACCTCTGCGCCGTGATGGTCCCCCAGAATGCTACCTGCGACGACAAGAACGATTGTAGCGACCCCGCCCACGGCTGCATCCAAGGAAGTTGTCAACCGGCCAAGGCCCGCGGCGACACCTGCGCCAACGACGAGGAATGCGAGGGCTGGTTGTATTGCAGTGCTGTCTGCACGGACCGCCCCGGTCTCGCGGCGGCGTGCGGCGATGGGCTGGCTTGCGTGATGCCGTATACCTGCCTGAGCGGGATCTGCGGGCTCTACTCTCCGATCACGGAGTTGGGGGTGGGCGATACCTGCGCCGGGAATTGCGAGGGGATTACCTGCATGGGGCTCCACGGGCTGTGCGTGGATAGCTTCTGTCAGACTTACGATGATCTCGGGACGAGCTATAATCAGTGTACGACCTACGCGACGGATGATGAGACCTGCTACGACACAGATGCTGCGTGCGATCCCGAGCTCGGGTATTGCAGCACCTACAACGTGGGCGCCGGCACGGTCTCAGCCTGCTGGCCGTGGGCCGTGTCAGATGGTGACCCAGCCACCGATGAATGTGGCCAAATATCCGATACGATTACGATTCTCTGCAATCCAGATCTGTACGAGGGCTGTGATGCGGCCCACCAATGCATCCCAAAGCTGGCCGATGGTAATCCGTGCAATCAGGGGACCGAATGCACCAGTGGTGCATGCGATGGGATTTGTTCCGACGGCGACTACCATGGACAACCGTGCAGCTACGCCAGCCACTGTCCGGGCGGCGTCTGTTCCGGTACCTGCGGGTCGGTGAATCCGGCCTTCGCTCTATGTCAGTGAGCTGAGCACGGCACACGCCGGTTTGACCCGGGGTCATCGCGGCGGTACCTACGAGAGCTAGGGAGCACCATCGAGCTCACCAAAGGGGATGCCATGAAAAGAAAGACTCTGCTCTATTTTTCGATCGCAGCAATTGCGACCTCGATCAGTATGTTGGGCTGCGGCGACACGGACGGCACGGGTGGCGCCGGCGGCTCGGCCGGGTCTGGTGGTACGACTGGCACGGGCGGCACGACCGGCACGGGCGGCACGGCCGGGTCCGGCGGCACGGGCGGTACCGCATTCGTACCGAATTGTCCGTACCCCCACGACTCCGCCATGGCTACCCTGGACACCGACATCTCGGGTGGGTCCAAGGCTGAGTTTCTCTTGACCTTCTCCTCGAGCGGAGCATTGACCGTCGCCGACGGTCGCGCCTGTGTGTCCCAAACGGACACGCCGGCGGTGGGTGACTGGGCCACCTGGTGCAACGACGGCTACGATTGCGACGGCTGTCTACTCTTCGTCCTGGACTACGGCGGCACCGGGCCGAACTTCGAGCTGTTGGGAGCCGATCCCGCCACCTACGGCGCGGTCACCGACTGCCCTGAGTACGGCGGTATCTACGAAATCTGCACCCCCAACTGCACGGGCAAGGTGTGCGGCCCAGACGGCTGCGGCGGTGACTGCGGGCAATGCACCTCGCCTCTGGTCTGCTCGGGCGGTCAGTGCGGTAACCCGTGCCAGGATTGCCTCGACGCCTGCAGTGGCATGGCGAGCTGTTGTTGCGGCGTTGGCTGCATCTGCGAGAGCGAGTGCACGCCGACCTGCCAACCGAGGTAACCGGCCATACGGGCGCCGCCCCCCCCGGCTCCGGGAAGATGCCGGTGGGACTCCATCATTCATAGATAGTCTGCGACGAATGGTGATCCCTGGGGCGGCGGTGGGTCGACCAATCTGTCTGATTTCAAAGTGTTAGAGCCGACCTGGCCTTGGCCCTCGCCTTGCATTGCTGTTGGGGAACCCAGCACCCCGTGCAAGGAGAAGGCCGTGTCCCATCCCATCGCCCATCAACCCATGGTTGGCCGCTCGGCAGCGGTGCTCTTGCTCGGCGTCGCCCTGTGCGTGCTCGCCTTTCCCCGCAGCTGCGACGCCGCTGAGCCAGCCGCGACCTGCGCGGAGGTGGCGTCGGTGGAGCTACGCGACGGCGAGGGTGCGACCCAGGTTCTGAGCCATTGGCGCTGCGCCGGTGAGGATCAGGTCGATATCTGCCCTGGGCATTCGAATCGGCGTGCGCAATGCGTGCCGGACATCTGCGGTCCAGCCGGGATCACGCTGCCCGGCGAGCCCGAGGCTCAACGGTACTGGGATGGCTGGCTCGAGCCGCCCATCGCGTTGCCGCGGCCCGATGGCAGCCAGCAAGCCCTATTGGTGCGGCGCATGGGCAACGGCGGCTACCCGCTGGTGGTGCGTTACTCCCTCGCCCATGGCCGGGTCCAGTGCGAGGACGTGGCGGAGCTCGGGGTCGCGTTGCGCACCGCGGCCGGTCGGCTCGACCCAGGGTTGAGCTTTGGCTTTCGCGGCGGCCGCATCGAGGTGATCGGTGACCGGCTGGTGCTCACCAAGGGCGTTTACCTGGAGGAGGACCCGAACTGCTGCCCCTCCCAGGGCTTTGCCCGCCTCTGGATCCGTCTCGACGACGACCGGCGCGGACCGACCCTCGAGCGCGTCGAGCGGGTCCAGGTCCCGGACCGCTCAAAATCATAGAAATCGACGACAAATCCTAGCATGATGGCCCGGATGGCGGTCCAACTCGATCCTGATGCCCTCGAGGAGGCGATCGACCTGGTCGCGGATCTCCAGCACGACCTCGGCAAATATCTTCGCATGCCCCTGAGCTTTTTGCCCCGGGACGCGGCCCCCGGGGAGGTTCGCGACGCCCTGGGCCGCGCCCTGCGCGCCACCATGCGGGGACCAGCCGGACCCCGCGGTGCCCGAGATCTGTGGGGCGATTTTCTGGCCGAGGCCCCGGCCGCGCTCCAGACGACACCCGATTTCGCGACGCTCACCCGGGTGGTGGAGCAGGCGCTCAGCTGGGAGGCCCAATTGGAGGGCGACGCCCCCCTCGACCGCACCGCCATCGAGACCGACCTGGGCGCGGTGGGGCCGGCCATCCGCGAGCTACTCACCACCCTCAACGGGGCCTGACATGAAACCACGCGTCTTGGTGATCGATGACGGCTTAGAGTACGCCCGGGTGCTCGAGGAGCAGGCGCCGGAGCTGGAACTGGTGCGCCCCGACTCCAGTGAGCCCGCCCGCCTGCCGGATGGTCCCGCCGCCCTGGACTACCTGGCGGCCCACGCCGGCGAAATCGACGTGGTGCTGCTCGACGTGCGCTTCGACGTGCCGGAGGATCGCTTGCTGCCGGTGGCCGAGGGCTTCTCCCCGCGCCGTACCCGACGCTTTCAGGGCGTGGCCATCCTGCGCGAGCTGCGCAAGCGCCACCCGAACCTGCCGGTGGTGTTGCTCACCGCGGTGGAGGATCTCTCCCTGGTCGACGTGGATGGCGATCTCGCCGCCGAGTCGATGACCTATTTCCTCGACAACGACGACCTCGACAGCCTGCGCATCCGGATCAACGCGGCGCTCCAGGAGGCCGCCCAGGGATTGGAGGAGGAGGCAATCCTGTGGGGCGCCGACCGCACCCTACGCGCCCTCCGCCGGCGCCTCGCGGTGCTGGCCCGTGGCACCCTGCCGATCATCCTCGAGGGTGAGACCGGCACGGGCAAATCGTTCCTCGCCGAGCGCTTCATCCACGAGAACAGCGGCCGGCCAGGGCCCTTCGTGGTGCTCGATCTCTCCACCATCCCGCGGGATCTGATCCCGGCCCACCTGTTCGGCGCCCTGCGCGGCGCGTTTACCGGCGCGGTCGCCGACCGCAAGGGCGTCTTCGAGATGGCCCACCGCGGCACCCTGTTCATCGACGAGATCCAAAATGTACCGCTGGAGATCCAAAAGCAGCTCCTGCTCGTGCTGCAAGACAGACGCCTGCGACCCCTCGGGGGCACCAAGCAGGTCGACGTCGACGTCAAGGTGATCGCCGGCAGCAACAGCCCCCTCGACCGCGCCGTGGCCGAGGGTCGCTTCCGGCAGGACCTCTACATGCGCCTCGGTCCAGCCACGCGGGTTCGCTTGCCGCCGCTGCGCGAGCGCACCGGCGACTTCGCCTTCTTCGCCCGACGCCTAGCGGAGCGCGCCGCCAACGACGCGGACAACGCCAGCCTGCGCCAGCAGCTCGCCCGAGCCGCCGGCCTCCCCGAGGAGGCGCCACTCGAGTTGGTGATCGGGCGCGACAAACGCGCCGCCGATGGGCTCCAGATCGCCATCCCGACCCCGGCCTGGAAGATGCTGAACGAGCACAGCTGGCCGGGGAACCTGCGCGAGCTCAGCATGGTGATGCAGAACCTGGTGACCTTCACCCTGGTGGCCGCGGTCGATGCCCTGCGCGAGGGCCTGCCGGTCAGCTCGACGCGGTTGCAGGTCGACACCGGCCTGGTCGGTGAGCTGTTGGCCGCGGCCGCGCCGATTGCCGCCGAGGAGACCCCGGGCGGCACCAACGGTCACCTGTTCAACGTACGGGTGCGCGCCGGCCAAACCCTGAACGCCGTGGCCAACGACGTCGAACGCCAGTACTACCGGGGGCTGTTCGAGCGGACCCGCGGCGACTTCGCTCGCATGGCAGAGGTCTTGTTGGGGGAGACCAGCAAGGCCCGCGCCGTGCGCCTGCGGTTCAACCAGCTCGGGCTCAAGGTGCGGGAGATGCGGTGAGCTCGGTGCGGATCGAGGTGCGGGGGGTGCGATGAGCCTGCTCTTGATGTTAGCGCTCGTTGCCCAAACCCCCGGCGTGGGCGGCGCCATGGGCGGCGAGGGCTCGGGTGACGCGGGGGCGAGTGCGGGTGCGAGTGCGGGTGCGGGGACGGGGGGGAGTGCGGGGGCGAGCGCGGGTGCCGGCGGCGCTGGGGCGGGTTCCAGCATCACCAAGCCGTTGTTGGACGGCATCGTCGCTCGACTCGCCCGGGAGGGGAACGCCGAGGGGCTCAAGCACGTCGAGGGGGAGGATTACCCGGCGGCGCTCACCGCGTTTTTGGAGTCCCATGCCCTGGCGCCCCTCGATGCGGAGATCGCGAACAACGTCGCCTTCACCTATCACCGCCTCGGCAACCTCGAGCGCGCCGAGGAGTTCTATCGCCTGACCCTCGAGCTCGATCCGGAGCGGGTGATCGCCTACCTCAACCTCGCTGACCTGCTCGCCGAGGTCGGCCCGGAGCGACTCGACGAGGCCCGGGAGTTGTTGCTGGACGCCCGCGAGCGGGCGGGCAACACCGGAGAGATCCTGTTGCGCCAGGCACGCCTCGAAGCACGGCAGGCACAGCTGCTTGCGGCGGAGCGGCTCTACCTCGAGGCGGTGCGGCGCGCCGAGCCGATCGACACCGCCCTCCTACTCGAGGTGGGCGACCTGTATCGCGACTTCGGACGACCGCGGGAGGCGACGCGTTGGTACCAACGGGTCGCCGCCTCCGGGGAACCCGAGGCCGCGGCGCTGGCGGTCGATCGGATCCGACAGCTCGAGGTCGACGACGAAGCACGGCGCTTTGGTTGGACCCGCCGGTCGGTCGAGATTGCCCCGCGGGCTCGCTCTCTCCACGAACAGGCCGCTGCCTATGCGCGTCAACGACGACTACCCGAGGCGGAGGCGGCGTTGCGCGAGGCACTGCAGCTCGCGCCGGCCTTCAGCGAGGCGCGACTCGCCCTCGGCGACCTGTTGCGCGCCGACGGCCGAAGCGACGAGGCGGAGCTGACCTTCCTTCGCGCCCTCGCCCTCGATCAAGGACACCCCGAGGCCCACGCCCGGCTGGCCGAGCTCTACCTGGCCGCTGACCCGCCGCAGTCCGCCACGGCGGTGCTGTTGCTCGAGCGCGCGGTCCAGCTCCTGCGTCAGCCGGGCGAGCTGCGGCTTCAGCTCGCCCGTGCCTACCGAGTGACCGGTGACTTTCCCCGGGCCCTGCGCGCGGTGGAAGCATTCCTGGCCGAGGCGTCCCCGGACCTGCGACTCGAGGCGTTACTGTTGCGCGCCACTCTGCAGAGTCTGCTGCACCAGAGCGGCGCGAGCGGTGACGCCGATCCGACAGAGGCGGATTCCGCGCAGCTGCGCGAGATCTTCAACCGAGTCCGGGTGCTGCTCGCCCGCGGCGAGACCGATGCGGCCATGGCAGAGCTGCGCCGCGCCGCCGAGCAGGACGGGTCGGCCTCCCTGCGCAACCTGCGGGCGCGGATCCTGAGCGCCGCCGGTCGGCCGGCCGAGGCGGTGGCGACCTTCGAGTCCTCCCTGGAGCTCGATGCGCAGCAGCCAGCGGTTCACACCGAGCTCGGGTTGCTGCGCGAGGAGATGGGCGAGCCCGCCGCGGCGTTGGAGCAGTTCCGTGCCGCCGAGGCGCTCGGCGACGCGGAGGCGAGCTACCACCTGGCCCGCCTGGCCCTCGCGGACCACCAACGACGGCCACTCTGGCAACGGCTCGGTGGACTGCGCGAGCTGATGACGGCGCGACAGCGGGTCGAACGGTACCTGGCGCGACCCCCGGCCACGGCCTCTGCCTACGACGGTCATGCCCGCGGGCTCGCCAGCGATCTTCGCGGCACGCTCCTCGGCTTTGGCCTGGGCGCCAGCGCCGTGATCTTCCTGCTCATCCTGATCGTCGTGCTGGTCTTTCGCCACCTGCACGGCGGGGAGACCTTGGCGTCGCTCCTGCGCTCCCACCCGGAAACCGGTCCGGAGGTGCAGCGCGTCCTGTCGGCGATCAGACACGAGGTACTCAAACACAACACCATGGTGCTCACCGGCCTCGCCGAGGCGATAGCCCAGGGCGAGGGCGCGGCCGAGGCGGCCCACGTCGGCAATAGCCTATTGGGCGACGGCGGCGCGGCCGGGCGGCTGCGACAGTATACCCGCCAGTTGCGTCAGATCGGAGGCGGGCAGGGCGTGCGGCTCAACCTGTTGCGCAAGGACCCGGCCCTGTCGGCGTTGCACCGTGGTTTTGAGCTGCTGGGCCACACCGCTAGGCACCTGCGCCACGTCGAGCGCCTAGGTCCGTGGCGGCGCGGTCG
>JAUUZB010000877.1 GCA_030590185.1 Deltaproteobacteria bacterium | reverse complement strand
GGCGCCGAACTGACCGTAGAAGGCGATCCGCACCCCGGGGTCGAGACCGTCGCCGCCGATAAACTTCGGCAACACGCCGCCGCCGACGTAGAGCGAGACGTTACCGTTGAGCAGGTACCAGCTGAACCCGAGCTCACCGACCAGGCCGCCGATGGTGCGCACGTTGTACGCCGAGCTCTGCCAAGCGGAGGAGGGGAACATGGCGCCGGCCCCGACCTCGATGAAGTAGCTCTCCCCCTCGAAGCGAATGTCGACCAGACCGCTGACCGTGGGGTCGATGGCCAAGCCGAGCGCCATGTTGAACGTCATCTGCAGCTTCATCCCGACCACCCACTCCATGGAGGTGCGCTTGGGCGGTACCATCCCGGCGCTGGCCACCGTGTCGTGGGTGCGGGTGCCCTCGGCGGGCAGGCGGTGGACCAGGGCGTGGGCCATGCGCATGGACACGGTCTGGAAGTCGTCCAGGTTGTAGGTGGTCATTTGCACCCAGTGCTTCGTTTCGCCACCGAGGGCGTAGAGGGTGGCGACCACCTGGGTGCGGGTCTCGAGCCGCACCGCGCGGATGACGATGAACTCCGCCACGGCGAGCACCTCCGCCGCCTTGGCCTCGCTGCCGGAGATCTGCACGATCCTCGCGGTTTCGTCCGGCAGCAATACCTGCTGGCCCGAGACCTGGGCGTAGGCGTGACCGAACATGACGCCGATGGCGGCGGCGGCACCCTGGTTCAGGTTGGTCCCCCGCACCGGGAAGATCGCTACCTCACCGGCGCCGGGGTGCACCGGGCGACCCGTCCCCATCCCACCAACCGCCGACCGGGCGTTGACCGCGCCGCCGCTCGGCACCTCCGCCACGCTCTTGCGCTCAAAGAGCGCCCGGGCGAAGCGATCCACCATGAGGCGGAAATCCTCGAGGTCGAGCGCCGAGAGCTCCACCTTGTGCGTTAGCACGCCGGCGTTGGTGAACAGCCCGGCCACCAGATCGATCTTGCCGCCCTTGCGGGTCGCCATGATATCTACGTACTCGGCCACCGCTAGGGCCTGGGCCGCGGCGTGCAGGTTGCCCGCCGCCTCGACGATGGCGCGGGTCTCCTCCGGGACGAGGATCTGTTGCTGGGAGACCCGGCCGTAGGCCTCGGCAAACAGCTGGCCGATGGTCGCCTCCTCGCCGCTCTCGAGATCTGTGCCAGAGATCGGGAAGACAGCGACTTCACCAGCCGCGAGGGCGGTGGTGGCGAACAAAGAACCCAATAGGACCAGGATGCCTGCGTTGATCTTCATGCTGTGCGTCCCCATCTAGGCGATCAGACAGTGCCCGTCGGCGGGCAATCGAGTATGCACACGAACCGCGTGCGGGCTCAATCTGCGTCATAGCAAATGGACCTGGCGTTTCAACACGGCCGGTTTGCGAATCCACGGCACAGACTATAATAGCGGTCTCCCCCAGGGCTCGGCTGAGGCCACGGGCGACGATCGACCGGCCCTGGCATCGAAACAGGAGCAGAGAAGAGCGCATGCGCATCCACGCCGGCAGCAGTAACCTCGAGGGCCAGCTCGGCCCCTCGGCGGTCGCCATCGGGATCTTTGACGGCGTCCACGTTGGACACCAGAGGCTCCTCAACGAGGCGGTCGAGCTCGCCCGGGGCCACGGCCTCGAGAGCCTGGCCTACAGCTTCCACCCCCACCCGGCCCAGGCCATGGCCCCGGATCTCGCCCCCAAGCTCATCGAGACAATCGAGGCCCGCCTCGAACGCATCTCGGCCCTGGCCGTCGACACCACCCTGATCGAGCCATTCGACGCCGCCTTTGCCAGCCGCTCCGCCGACGCCTACGTCCGCGAATTACTCGTCGGCAAGCTGCGCGCCAAGCACGTCATCGTCGGCCGCGGATTCGTGTTCGGCCACGGCAAGTCGGGCGACGTGCCGCTGCTCGAGAAGCTCGGGGCCGAGCTCGGCTTCGAGACCCACGCCATCGAACCGGTCAAGGTGGATGGCATCCACGTCTCCTCCACCAAGATCCGGGAGTTCATCACCGCCGGCCGGGTACGCGGTGCCGGCATGTTGCTCGGCCGACCGTATGAGCTGCGCGGTGCCGTGATCCGCGGCGACGGCCGCGGCTCCAAAATCGGCATCCCGACCGCCAACGTGGAGGCCCAGAACGAAGCGCTCCCCGGGGTGGGCGTCTACGCCGGCTGGGTCAACGGCGGCTTCGTGCCCGAGCGGCAGCAGGCGGTGATCAACGTCGGCTTCACGCCGACCTTCGGCTCCCTATGCCTAAAAATCGAAGCGCACATCCTCGACTTCGAAGCGCGACCACTCTACGGCAACGCCATCGCGATCGACTTCATCAAGAAGCTGCGCGCCGAAGAGCGCTTCGACGGTGTCGCGGCACTCAAGGCACAGATCCACCGGGACATCGCCGCGGCGCGCGTGCTGCTCGGCGAGACGGCCTGAGCGGGCCAGCCATGGGCACGCAGCTCTACGCCCTGTTTGGCAGCCCGATCCAGAGCTCGCCGTCGCCGGCGATGCAAAACGCAGCCTTCGCGGACCTCGGGCTCGACGCCCGGTTCGAGCTGCGACCGGCAAAGGCGGGCGAAGCGGAGCGGGTGCTCGCTGAAACTCGGGGGGAGCTGCAGGGCGCCAACATCACCACCCCGCTCAAGACCGAGATCGCGGCAAGGGTACCACGGCTCGGCGGCGCCGATCGCGCCGGTGCGGTCAACACCCTGTGGTGGCGAGACGGGGATCTCGTCGGCAGCCTCACCGACATCGACGGTGTGCGCGAGCCGCTCGCCGAGACGGAATTCCACGGTGGGGGCGCCGTCCTGATCCTCGGCGCAGGCGGCGCCGCTCGAGCCGCGGCCGTGGGGCTCGAGGAGATCGGCTGCGACGTCCACGTGGCAGCGCGACGGCACGAAGCGGCCCGTGACGTCCTGACCCTACTGCCCGCGACGGCGGCGAACCCAGACCGGGCGTGGGCCCTCGACGACCGCGATGGCCTCGCCAACCTATTCGGCCGCATCGAGGTCGTGGTCCAGGCCACCCCCGTGGGCCGCGACGAGAGCCGTCACGAGCTGCCCTGGGCCCTCGCCGCGGCGAACCTAATCGCCTTCGAGATGGTCACCGTCCCCCGCCGCACGCCGTTCTTGGAGGAGGCAGCGGCCCAAGGCCTGCGCACCATCGAGGGCTGGCGCATGCTAGTGGCCCAAGGCGTGGCCTGTTGCCGCATCTGGACCGGGCGGGAGCCGTCGCGCCAAAAGATGGCCGAGGCAGCGCGAACGGCCTGCGGTTAGGACTCCGTGACG
>JAUUZB010000269.1 GCA_030590185.1 Deltaproteobacteria bacterium | reverse complement strand
CCGTCCGGTTTCGGCTCGATCACCACATCCTCGTCATCCTTGCGCCCCTCGAAGGTGCGGCCCACCTCCGGCGACGGAAAGCTCCCGACGATCGAGTCGAGCAGCTCGTTGACGCCGATGTTCTTGGAGGCATCGGTGGCGAAGACCGGGGTGAAGTCACCGGCGGCGATGGCATTGCGCAGTCCAGCGCGGGTTTCCTCCTCCGACAGCTCGCCGGAGTCGAGGTACTTCTCCATCAGCGCCTCGTCGGTGCCGGCGATCTCCTCGAGCAGGGCCTCGCGGGCCTCGGTGGCCTCGTCCTTGAGGTCGGCGGGAACGTCCTCCACCGCCGGCGGGTCCTGGGAGCCGACCTGGTAGACGTGCGCCTTGAGGCTGAGCAGGTCGATGACCCCCTTGAAGTCCTCCGCCTGGCCGATCGGCAGGGTGACCGGCACCGCTAGGGAGGAGAGCTTGTCCTTGCAGACGGCGAGGGTTTCGTCGAAGGCGGCTCGATCGCGGCCCATCTGGTTGATGACGATGCACCGGGCCTTGCCGTCGGCTTCCTTGAAGAGCTTGACCGAGTAGGGGTCAACGCCGTCCGGGCCACTGACCACCACCGCGGCGGTCTCGCAGACCGTCACGCAGGCCTCGGTGTCGCCGAGGAAGTCGCGGGAGCCCGGGGTGTCGAGAATGTTGATCTTGTTCTTGTCCCACTCGAGGTGGGCCATGGAGGCCTGCACCGAGGCGACGCGTTTGTGCTCCTCCGGCTCAAAGTCGAGCACCGTGTTGCCGTCCTCCACCGTGCCTTGGCGGGTGGTGGCCTTGGAGGTGAACAACATGGCCTCCGCCAGGGTGGTCTTGCCGGCACCCTTCTGGCCGATCAGGACGACGTTACGAATCTCGGAGCTGTTGTATTCCCGCATCCCGCTCTCCTGGCGCTTACGTTTAAGCCTGAACTAACGGTGTCGCGGCCGGCTTAGGCATGGTGAGCCAGCCATGGCGACGGCTGCCCCCGGACCCCGGAGGCGCCCGCTCCAATGCCACCGGAACAGCGGATTTGCAAGCGGGGTCAGGCGAAAACCCGGCAGAGAGCCTCACACCGGCCGGATGCTGAACTTCACGAAACCGATCACGAAACCGATCATACCGAGCACCAGGGCGTAGATATCTCGCAGTCGGAAGAAGAACTTGTCCGCCTGGCTGACCCGGGTCTCCGCAACCCCCATCTTGGGTGGGCTGATGCGGATGATCCAACCGTACTCCTCCGGGCCGAGGTAGATCTTGAACCACCAGACCCCTTCGACCTTCTTGGCGTCCATCTGCAACAGGATGTTGCCGGCGTCGACGTTGCGCAGGATCTCCGAATCCTCGGCGGGCTCGGCGTAGATCTGGCTGTCCGACTCGATGACGTTCACGAACAGGTGTTGCGACTCGAAGACCACGCTCTTGCCAAAGGGTAAAAAGTCGACCGGGCTGAGGCTAAAGGCCGCGAACAGCACGAAGAAACCCACCCCGAACCCGAACCCGCCATTGAGGAGCTTGAGGATGATGTGGGGCGCCGCCTGCACCCGGAGCAGGACGATCATCATGACGCTGAGCACCACGGCGATGACCCCGATCACGATCGGGTACTCCCAGAGGATCAGCTCCGGGTTGAGGGAGAGCACCGCGATCGCTTTGGAGTCGGCGGCCACGTAACGCAGGTAGTTCAAATAGAGGGCGTAGGCGGCCACCAGGCTCACCGTCCCGGCCACCGCGATCGCCACCTTTTGGCGCGCCACCACCGGCAGATAGGAGCCCGGCTTGATGCCGTCGATGATGCTCTCGAACTCCTCCCACGGGACGCGGAAAACCGACATGAGCTCCGACTTGCCCTTGGGCTTGAAGCGACCGGCCGCCGCGAGATTGAATTCGTACTCCTCCACCTCGCGGGCGGTCCGCTCCGAGACCAGGATCTGGTTCCCCTTGGCCTGGCTCTCCACCCGGGCGGCCACGTTGACCACGTCGCCAAAGACATCCTTGGCCTCGACCAGGGCCTGGCCGGTGTGGATACCGATGCGGACCTTGAGGGTGAAGGCATCGTCGGCGTCGCGCGCCGTGGCGAGGATCTGCTGGATGCCGATGGCCGCCTTGACCGCGTTCACCGGGTTCTTGAACGAGACCATGATCGAGTCGCCGATGGTCTTGATGACCTTGCCGCGGAACTTGCGGATCACCGGGAAGGAGAGCCGGTTGTGGAGGTCGACCATCAGGCGGCCCTGAACGTCACCGACCTCCTCCCAGAACATGGTCGAGTCCTCGATGTCGGTGAACAGGATGGTCACCTGCCGACGCGAGTGCTTGATGTAGTCCTTGACCGCCGATGAGAGGAGTTGGCGGGAGAGATCCTTCTCAGTGCTCACCTTCGCTCCTTACCATTCGTGCGGGCGGGGTTCCACGGTAGCTCACCAGCGGCGGAAGGTCAGCAGCAGCGCCGGCAGCAGGGTCAGGTCCGCGACCAGGGCAGCGGTCAGGGTGACCCCGGTGAGCAGACCAAAGTTGAAGTTGGCCAGGAACTCGGAGCCGAGCAGGAACCCGAAGCCGAGCACCAACACCACGGTGGTCTGTACGATGGCGCGGCCGGTGCCGGTGATCGTGATCCGCACCGCCTCGGTGTGATCGTGGCCCTCGGCCCGCTCGCGTCGGAGACGGGCGAGGAAGTGGATGGTGTCATCCACGGCGATGCCAAAGGCGATGGCGAAGATGAATGCGGTGGAGACCTTGAGGCCGATGCCGCTGACCGCCATGAATGCCACCAGGATGAACATCGGCGCCACGTTGGGGAGCAGCGCCAACATGGCCAGGCGCAGGCTGCGGAACATCAGGAGCATGGTGAAGAAGATCACCACAAAGGCGGTGGAAAAGCTGGAGACCAGATTCTGGATCAGGGTGCGGTTGACCAGCTGAGCGAGCACCATGGTGCTGGTGACGTCGACCCGCAGGTGCTCCGGGAACGCCCCCCGCGCCGCGCGCTCCACCCGGGCGCTCATCTCCTCGACCTCGTTGGTCAGGGCGTCATCGGCCCGGGCGACCACCCGGGCGGACGAGAAGTCGCCGCTCACAAAATCCTCGAGCTGCTCGGAGCCGGACATCTCGTAGAGCAGCAGCTCCTGAGCCATCAGGGCGCGACTGGTCGGCAAGGAGGCGGGATCATCCGGTACCAGAGCCCGGTGCAGGGTCTCCACCACCACGTGCAAGCCCAGGGGCAAGGCCAGAATCGGCTCCTCCTCCATCGCCGCGGCGGTCACCGCCAGACCGCGCACCACCGCCGGATCCCGGAAGTCATCCGGCTCGCCCCGCACCAACACCGCGATCGGCATGGCACCGCCGAAGCGATCCTCGATGAACTGCCGGGCGATGACCTCCGGGTGATGCTCGCGCAGATCCTCGAGGACCTTAGAGTTACGTTCGACCGGGGTGGCGATGGCCGCGGCCACCAGGCAAGCGAGCAAGGTGATGGCCAACACCTTGCGACGGTGGCGCTCGACCACGGCCATCACCCAGGCTAGCCCGCCGCTCGCCAGACCACCGATCCCGCCGGCCTTGGGCGGTGCGAGGGGGGCAAACAGCGACATGATGATGGGCAGACCGAACACCGTGATCACGTAGGAGGCGCCAACCCCCACCGCGCAGATCAAACCGAACTCGCGCAGGATCGGGACGTTGGTCAGCAGCAGCACGGCAAAACCAACCATGGTGGTGAAGCTGGTCAGCAGGCAGGCCAAGGCCATCTCGGCGATGGTCTCCTCGAGGGCCCGGCGGCGATCACCGAGCTCCTGGTACATCTCCCGGTAGCAATTCAGGATGTGGATCGAGTCGGCGATCCCGATCACCAGCACCACCGGGCTGACGATGTTGGTGATCATGTTGAGTGGCCGGTCGAGCAAGACGCTGATCCCGAGCGCCCAGGTGAGCGCCATGCCAACCAAGATCAGGGGTCCCACCACGGCCGGTAAGCGGCGAAAGACCACCAACAGAATGAGGAACAGACCGATCACCACGCCGGGGATGAGGGTCCGATTATCCTCCAGGATCAGCTTGCCGTAGATGTTGCGGTTGTGGATCAAGCCGCCCTGGTGAAAGGTGATCGGCGCCTGGCCGTCACGGACCGCGAAGCGGGCGAGCACCGCGTCGACCTCGCGCCCAACCCGCTGGCGGCGCTCCGCCTCCTCTCGCGGCACGCCCCAGTCGAGGAGAATGGCCACGGCCCCGCCGTCCAGGCTCAGGTAGAGGCCGCGCAGCAGCCGGTCCTCGTTCGCCGCGGTGCGGGCCAACCCGAGGTCAGCGGCGGTGGGGTCCTCCGGCAGCAGGGGCCGGATTTCGATGCCATCATCGACGGCGGTCAGGCGCTCAACGTTGGCGAGACTGGTGACCTCGTCGATCCCATCGACCCCGGCCAAGGCCTCGGTGAGATCCCGCAGGAATGCCATGCCGGAGGCGGTGAAGACCCCCGGCAGATCGAAAGCCACGATGGTTCGGGCGTCGTCGCGCCCGAAGATCTCCTCCGCCGCTAGGAAGGGCTCGTGGAGGGAGGACTCGTCCGGGAAGAACTTGCGGATGCCGAAGTCGTAGGTGAGGTGTCGGGCCTGGAGCCCAAAGCCCACGGTGACGGCGATCAACGCGCCGGCAACCAACCAACGGTGACGGAGCACGAGCCGCCCGATGCCCAGGGTGATCCGGTAGCCGGGGCGATCGCGCTTTGAGCCGGGCGTGTCGGTATCTGGTTCGGAGCTCCGGTCCATGGGATCGCCGGGCTGTAGCACAGGCGGTTGGGTGGAACCACAACCGCTCCCTCTCCATTGCGGTCAAATAGACCCTGGGTTAGGATGCCGCCCCGCATCGATAAGTATGCGGCCTTTGGGTCCGCCGCTGTAGGGAGATCTCGATGGACAGTCCACAACTCTCGTCCTCACGCCGCCGACGTCGCGTCATCCCGATCGTCGATGCGCGCTTCCAGTGGAAGTACACCCTGCTGGTGGTCGCCCTTGGCGTTGGTGTCACCTTCGTCATGGGTGGCTTGTTGTACCGGGCGCACATGGACAACACCCGGTTGCTCGACCTCGATCAGCGCTTGCAAGAGCAGGTGATCCGCGGCGACCAGATCTTCCTGCTGTACCTGGTGGTGGGCATCATCTCCATGGCGATCGTCCTGGGCATCTGGGGCCTGATCATCACCCACCGGATCAGCGGTCCCCTCTTCATCGTAGCGCGCTACCTCGACGTGCTCGCCGACCGGCAGTACCCGGACGTCCGGCCCCTGCGCAAGCGGGACGAGCTGCAGGCCTTCTTCGGCGCCTTTGAGGATTCGGTCAACGCCATGCGCTCGCGGGACATTGAGTACCTCGAGGAGCTCGACAAGGCGCTCGAAACGCGGGGCGATGCCGAAGCCTCGGCCAAAACCATCGAAAAGGTCCGCAACTCCCTGGCCGCATCGCTCGGTCAGGACCAGGGCGTCGAGGTCGAGTAGCGTCGCCCCTGGCGCGGGCCCCCTAATTGCGCGCCCCCCCGCTTCCGCGTTATCGCGGGAGTGACTCACAGCAGGGGGCTATCCGTGCATCTTTCCCATATTTTTTCATCCTTTGCCCTAGTCACTGGTCTCGTCCTGGCCAGCGGTGGTTGTCAATGCAACCAGCCGGCCTCGACTGCTGACGCAGTTTCCCCCGAGGCGGCGACCGCCACCGGCGCCAAGGACGGCACCGGACCGGGCACGGTCGCTCCAGCCAAGGTCGACCCCAGCACCCTCGGGCGATTACGCGTGGGGGCTGCCGCTGACTTCCTAAAATACACGGTCAAGACCCTCGACGGTAAAGAGGTCGCCAAGGGGGATACCAACATCTCGGTCCTCGAGCTGCCGGCCGGCACGTACACGGTCACCGTCAAGCCGGGCAGCTTTCCGCCGGTGGATCTCGAGGCGGTGGTGATCGAAAAGGGCAAGCAGACCGACGTCAGGCTCACCGGCTTCGGGCAACTACGCCTGGGCGCAGCCGCCGACTTCCTCAAGTACACGGTCAAGACCCTCGACGGCAAAGAGATGGCCAAGGGAGACACCAACATCACGGTCAACCTGCTACCGGTCGGCACGTACACGGTGACCGTCAAGCCCGGCGCCTTTCCCGCCGTGGATCTCGAGGCGGTGGTGATCGAGGAAGGCAAGCAGACCAACGCCAGGCTCACCGGCTTCGGACAGGTCACCGTCAAGGGGGCCAAGGATTTCTTGAAGTACAGCCTCGTCGATGGGAGCGGCAAGATAGTCGCCAAGGGCGATCAAAACATCACCACCCTG
>JAUUZB010000704.1 GCA_030590185.1 Deltaproteobacteria bacterium | reverse complement strand
GAGGGTCGCAGTCTGCTCGATGAAGCAGAGGGGCCCTACGACGTGGTGATAGTCGATCTTCCCGGCTCGCCAACCACCGCCCGGGAAAACCCCACCCGCTTCGAGGACTTTCTGTTCACCGTTGAAGCGGTGGAACGCTACCGCGACATTTTGGCTGAGGATGGCGTGCTCTGTGCCTACCTACTGCGCCATCAGATCCGCCGCTCGCTGCGACCCTTCGTCGACTCCGAGCTTCATTTTCGCATCTTGCATTTCGATCAGCGGACCATGCCGAAGATCCAGATAGAGCCTTTCTTTGCTATTGTGGCCTCCCCTAACGCCGATCGCTTACGGCAGGTAGTGGCTGACATCCTCGAGTCCGAGCAGTCCGGGAAGATCACCTCGTTGGTGGATGCTACCGAGTCGGTATTGATGGCCAAGGGCCTCAACGCGGCGCCGATGACCGATGACCGACCGTTTGGTGATGCCCCCGTGGGAGCCGGCAGTGAGATGATGATCATCGCCTGGGTGGCCGCCGGGCTGTTCTGTTTGGTGGGCATCCTCCTGGCGCTCTCGGGAGGCGGTTGGCCGGAGCGGCGTCGGCTGGTGTTCTTTCTGTTGATTGGCGCCGGACTGACGTTGTTTCAATCGGTCGCCTATCTGCGCTTTCGCTCCTTTTTCCGTGATCCCCTGTCGACGATCATCTTGGTGACCATGGTGCTGTTGGTCTTTGCCTCGCTGGGTAGTCTGTTGGCTCACCGCGTGCCCTGGCAGCGGAGGGCTTGGCTCGGATTGGTGGCGGCGGCGCTCCTCTATACGGCACTGGCCCTGTGGCTGATCCCCTTTGGCGTCAGCAACTTCGTTGCCAAGTTGGCGGCGGCGGCGGTCGTCATCGGTCCGTTGAGCTTGCTGGCTGGTACCTTCTTCCCGGCCGGCCTGGCGCGGATCTCGGAGGTCAACTTTGGTCGCGGGCTGTTTCTCGACGCGGTGGGCGCGCTCTGCGGCTTTCTCCTCTTCTATGGCCTGTTGACGACCCTTGGTGCCAGTTGGGGCCAGATCCCCATGGCCGCCGCCTACCTCGGCGCGGCCTACCTGATGCGGCAATGAAGCGCGCGCCATGGCTGATCGGCGGGGTGAGCTCGGCCGTCGTCCTGACGGTGGCTGTTCTACTCGTAGGGCGTAACGCCGAGGAGCCGGTACGCATCCTCTATCCCCACGACAACGTGTTGGCGGTGGGCCAGATCGGCCGCATCTTGGAGGAGACCGACATCCTCGAGCGCCGCGGGGTCGAGGCGGTCGTCCGTGGTGTGCGCCTGGCCGAGCTGAGTCGCGACGAGGTGCACGCCGCCGACGTGGTGCTCAACGGCCAGGGGGCGCCGTTGAAGATGATCGGCGATGGCTATCGGGGGCGCGTGGTGGGAACCCTCGGTCTCGGGGGGCGGCTGGCCCTGATGACCGCCGCCGACTCTGGCATCGAGCAGGTAGCGGGCCTCAAAGACCGAGCTATCCTGGGAATGCGGATGAACGCCCTGCACACCGCCCTCATCGGGTGGCTGCGGCGCGGTGGGCTCGAGGAGAGCGCGGTGCGCTTGGTCAACTACGACAAGCAGGCGCTCAGCGCGGCCGATGTGGCGGCGCGTGATGACGTCGCGGCGGTGGTGGCGTGGGATCCGATGCTGGAGGAGTTGGCCACCGAACATGGGTATCGCGTGTTGGCTTGGGGAGAGTACCACACGACGATTCTCTTCTCAGAGCGACTGCTCAGCGAGAACCCCGAGCTCGCTCGACGCACGATGCTGGCGTTGCTCGACGCCGCCGCCTTCATGAGCCGCGATCACCAGCGCGCCAACGCTTGGTTTCGTGAGCATCATCCCGTCGACGCGCAGCTCCTCGACCGGGTGATGCAGCACAACCATCTTTATCGAGCCACCGGCCCCGACCAACTGGTCCTCAACGCCGCACGGACGGATTTCTCGAGCGCCATGCGCTCCTCCGTGCAGTTCCTCGAGAAGCGTGGCCGGGTACCCGCGGGGCTCACCTACCTCGACGTTGCTCCCATGCGGTCGGCGGAGGCCCTTTGGCGGCGAGAGGTCTTTGAGCTCAATCAGATCCGCGAGCCTTGAACGACGCGAGCGCCCCCGCCTTTTGTGCAGGTAGCGAAGCCCTCCATCGACGGCGTCGGCATTAACAACATTCACAACGTTTTCGAGGGTTGGCAATCGACTCGTCACCGCTCAACGTGCGCATATTCGATCGGCGAGCCGGCGACGTCGCCATGTTCGAGACGACGCCATTGCCGAACGAGGCGGGCGCCGCCCGGGAGACGGCGGCGGAGCTGGCCCATCGCATCCGCGACGTCATCGTCGCGCGGCTGGCGCCGGAGGAACCACCGGACTCGCTCTCTTTTTCGGCCGTCGGTTGGGCCGGTGTCGCGGTTGCCGGTGTTGGGTTGGCCACCTTGATCGCGGCGGCGGTGACCGGAGCGGTGGCCAACGGCCAGGCGAGCGCCGTCGTGCAACTGGCGGACGGTACCTACGTCAACCAGGTCGCGGCGGCGGCGGCGCTCGCCCGCTTCTCCGCCTCGACAGCAGCGGCGAGCCGTGGGTTTTGTTCATCACCGATGCGAACGGGCTACAGCTCGCCCATCCATGAGACCCAGACTGGGCTTCCGATGCGGTCGGCACCGCACTGCTGCAGTCGTTGCTGAAGCTCGTACCGCCAGATGCGCCTTGCCAGAGCACCACCCAGCCGTTATCAATTCCCAGACTCCTCATCGCCAACAGGGGGCGGACCCAATGACCATCGCTTCGAAAAGAGCTCGCCTCGAGCATCTCGCCCGCTTCACGATCCTCGGCTTTGCCACGCTAGCCCTCATGGCCGGCTGCGAGAGCAACAGCGGTGGCGAGGCCGGCAGCGGCGGCACCGGAGGCACCTCCCAGGACTACTGCGGCAACGATGTCGTGGGTGCTGGCGAAGAATGCGATGGGCTGGATCTGGGGGGCGAGAGCTGCCAGACCCAAGGCTACCACGGCGGTACCGCCGGCTGCACAAACTTCTGCAGGATCGACGTCTCTGACTGCACGAACTGCGGCAACTCGGTGGTCGAGTTCGGCGAGATCTGTGACAGCGCGAACGTGAGCGGCCTCACCTGTGTCGACGCCGGGTTTTCCGGCGGCACCCTCGGTTGTTACAGCGGCTGCGGCGGTTACGACCTAAACGACTGCACCGGCACCGGCCCCGTCTGCGGCGACGACAGCGCCACGGGCTTCGAGAGCTGTGATGGGAATGACCTGCGGGGCGAGAGCTGCCAGGACCTGGGCTTCGTCGCCGGCACCCTGGCCTGCGTGCCGGCCTGCGATAGCTACGACCTCTCCGGTTGTGCGACCCATCTGTGCAACAACGGATCCATCGAGGCGCCCGAGGTCTGTGACGGCTTCGAGCTCAATGGCAGGACCTGCGTCGACCTCGGCTTCTTGAGCGGCCCCCTGCAGTGCGGCGCCGATTGCCTCACCTTTGACTCCACCAACTGTGTCGCCTCCCAGTGCGGCAACGGCAACATCGATCTCGGCGAGCGTTGTGACGGCGCCAACCTCGGTGGCGTCAGTTGCGGCGATCTCGGCTATGCCTCGGGCGAGCTCGCCTGCGCCGGGGACTGCCAGCTCGACGAGAGCGCCTGCGTGGTGCACGACTCCTGCGGCAACAACGTGCTCGATCCGCTGGAGGTCTGCGAAGGCTTCGAGCTGCGGGAAGCAACCTGCCAGGATGAGGGCTACGGCGAGAGCGGGGAGCTGACCTGCAGCGCGCAGTGCACCCACGATCAATCCGACTGTTACACCTGCGGCGATGGCGTCGAGCAAGG
>JAUUZB010001165.1 GCA_030590185.1 Deltaproteobacteria bacterium | reverse complement strand
GGCGGCGCGGGTGAAGCTGGTGATCAACCAGTCGCTGTCCACGGTGAACACGCCGTCGGCGATGCTGTCGAGACTCGGATTTTCGCGCTCAAAGGACGGGCTGCCGTTGGCGCTCGTCGAAGGGAGTACCGGATCGCGTGGATGGGCCATTACTGCTGAGCCTCTTCGCGTTTGTGATCCGCAACATACGCAACATGATGCAGGCACGCAACATCTGCACGTTGCGGGTCGGCAACAGTCGGGGGGCTAGCCGAAAACTCTATCTATTTCAGCTCGTTGAGATGCCTTGGAAGATCGAAGGCAGCGATTCGCGCCGCGCCGCAAAGGGCCGATTTTGACGCACTGTTACATTTTCCGTTCGGAACGTTTGGGTGGCGCGTCTGGATCCGATGGCTGCGCCGGTGTCGGGTCCAACGCCACCGGCGCTCGACGGGCCGCCTTGCGTTCGGCCTCGGCGACCGCGAGCTCCTCTTCGACGCGACGCTCCCCTTCGCGATCGGTGCGTTCCGGCGTAGCGGCGGAGCGCACCATGCCGCGGACCAGATTGGTGATGCGATCAAATAGCGACACGGCTCATCCCCTTCACTCGCTCATCCTAAGGGAGGCGCGGTGGGACCACAACGCCTGCGTGGTCGCCGCGCTGGCCCAGGCGACTCAGGCGCAAAAGCTCGCCTCGCCACCGACCCGCACCTCTAGGTAGCCATCGCCAAAGACCTGCCGCAGGATTTCGAGCGCCTCATCGCAGCTATCGTGGGCAGACGGCGCCACCTGCTCGACGCCCAGGTCACGCAACGCCTCGGCCACCCGACGAACCCCCGCCGTGCCGGGACCCGCCCACGGAGGATGGTTGGCGCCAAGGGTCTTTTGAGTTTTGGTGCGACCCACCGAGGCGATGAGGTGCAGGCCCCCGACCACCGCGTACACCGGCTGACCGGCTAGCTGCTTGGCGAAGCGCACCATCTCCACGATCCCCGGATGGCCACAGCCGCAGATCATGACCACGCCCCGCTCGCCGAGGTTGGCCAGCAGTGCCTGCTCCGGTGTGGAGCCGAGGAAGTAGAGGTGCGACGGCAAGGGCCCGGTGGAGGCGAGGCCGGGCCACAGCTCCACGGGTCGCTCCACCGCCTGGCACGTCGCGCCCGGGTGCTGCATCGGGATCGGCGTCCACACCCTGGCGTCGGCCCAGAGCTCGCGGGGCAGCTGTTCCAGATTAGGACGTCGGGCGCGTTGGTACTCGAGCCCACCGACGTGATCATAGTGGTTGTGGGTGATGACCAGATCGTCGAGGGGCGCCCCGGCGGGGTCGAGGGCCGCGAGGTTGTGGCGGAGGCGGCTCGGCTCCTCACCGTCCCGTGGAGGTTTGCCGGCACCGAGATCGAGCAGCAGGCGCCGGCCCTCGGATTCGATCAGGTAGGAGACCGCCGCCTCGTGGCAGAGGTCTGGCGAGCGTGGGTAATGGTCGATCAGGTAGCGCACCCGCAGGTCGGGCAGCACGTGTGTGAACGACAGCCGCTCCCCTTCGAGCTCGTGCCAGGCGCGGGCCACTGTCCGGCGCGCAAGGAGGTGACGCAGGTAGAAAAACATCGGGTGCTCTGATCAGCGATCCCGGCAGCAGCGGAAGCCCGCGTAGAGTGCCGTCCAGGTCGCGGCGTAGGCGCATTGCAGGCGGGCGGAGGGGAAGGCGCAGTTGAAGGCGCCGCCGCGGATCTCGAAGATGCTCGGATCGTCGGCCCGCTCGACGATTTCCCAGACGTTGCCGTTCAGGTCGAAGTGGCCATAGGCGTTGGTGCAGGCGGGAAAGCTGCCGGTCGGCGCCCGGGCGTGACACCAAATGTTGGTCGCCGGGTCGGCGGTGCCGCAGTGGTAGCCGCAGTTGGTCGCGGTGTTGCACGCGGCGGGCTCGATGCTCTGGTCGGCGCAGTAGTCGTCGCACAGGGTGTCGACGCAGTTGCAGGTCTCGACATCGAAGAGGTTTCCAAAGGCATAGATGGTGGGCGGCTCGTCCGGGCCCTCGCAGGATTGGAGCCATTCTTCGTTGGTGCACAGGCGCTTGTCCGCCGCGACGCAGGCGGCGCGGAAGGTGTCGAGGTCCGCGGCGGTCATGGGATTGACCCACCAGGGCGCGAAGCCGTAGCGGCTCGAGGCGATCGAGTCGTCGATCCCGGCGTCGTCGATGGTGGCGTCGAGGCGGGAGGCTTCGTAGATGTCGATGCAGAAGTTGGTGATCGGGACCATGTCGGCCGGGCAAGCGCCTAGAGCAGCGTCGCCCGGGGGGGCGGGGTCACCCGGGGTAGGCGGATCGCCGGGTCCAGTTGGGCTGTCGCCGCCGAAGGGATCGCCGGGCTCGGTTGGGGAGTCACCGCCGGTGGAATCGCCCGCGACCGGATCCCCCGAGATTGCATCGCCCGCGACCGAATCGCCCGCGATCGGATCGCCGGGTCCCGGGTTGGGGTCGCCCGAGATTGCATCGCCAGGTTCGTCGCCGCCGCCGATGCAGCCACCTCCGGCGTCACCACCTGGGTCGCCGACGTGATCCCCTGCGG
>JAUUZB010000960.1 GCA_030590185.1 Deltaproteobacteria bacterium | reverse complement strand
TAGCTCAGCAGGATGTTGACGCGCCCGTCGCCGCAGCCAACATCAATCCACCGGGTCGCGCCTGGCACCAGCACGCCGAGCTCGATCAAGCGTGGGATCACCGCCAGCACATCCGCGAGGCGGGTGGTGCGCCGAAAACCCTCCGGCCCGAGGTGGCCCACGGGACGTTGGTCGTAGAAGCTCGCCACCGCCGCGAGCGCCGCCTCGATCTCTGGGCTCACGGTTCCCCCTCCAAGAGACGCGTCAAGCGGGCATGGAGGAGGAACGCGACATCGAGCTCTTCCCCTTCGCGTAGGCGAAGAGCACCCATGCGTTCGACTGGGATCGCCTCGCTGATCTGTTCGCACACGAAGTTGACGCAGATGACGTGGCGGGCGGGCAACCGGCAGCCGCGATCGCCGAGGAAATGACAGTCGGCGGCGGCGCGTCGTTCCCGGGGGAGCTCAGCGCCGAGCAGCAGGTTGATCAGGAGCGTCACACCGTCGTAACGATCTTCGATCCCGGCGCCGCAGCAGGATCCGCCCTCTTCCTCCTCGCAGAGGCGACAGATCTCGATCATCCCGGTGGCCGCCATGGCGGTGTGGCTCGCGGCTCGGGCGTCGGCCAGACGCGGCAGCAGTCTTGCTACTTCTGGATCGCGGCGTAGCTCGGCGGCCCGTTGGTATTGCTCCTCGGCCCAGGCGATCTTCGCCTCGATGGGGCTGTGAAGGCTGATCCGCGGCGGCATCGGGAGCTCCTGGCGATGGGCGATAGGCGCGCCGTTCGCTCCGGGGGCAGACTATTTGACCAGCACCGGCAGCGGCAACGGCAAGATGTGAATCGCATTCCCGTTGAACAGTGGCAGCAACAATCGGTCTCGTTTGGCGTCGTAGCCCAGGCCCGCCGGCGCTCGCACGCCCTCGAGCACGGCCGCGAAGACACCGCCCACCTTGCCGCGCATCACCGACGCGCCCTCCCAGCTCGAGACGTAGATCTCGCCGCTGGTGGTGTAGATCAGCCCGTCGAGGGATCCGGTGGGCAACTCTTGGATCTCGGCACGCGCCTGGTCACCGATCCGGAACAGCTCGTCCCCACCAAAGGTACACACCAGGACGCCCTGGTCATCCACGACCACACCGTTCGGATGCCCCATGTTTGGGATCTTGAGCAACGCCTCGGCCTTACCGTCGACGAGTCGATACACCGCCTCGTTGCCTGCCGGCACGAAGCCGCCGCCGCCCGGTTTGAATCCGGTGTCGGTGAAGTAGACGGTCCCGTCCGGGCCGGTGGTCAAGCCGTTGAGAAAGGTCGCGCCCTCGACTTCGATGGCACCCCGGGGCTCGCCGGTTTTGCGATCGAAGGTGCGCAGCGCCGAGAGGTCGGCCACGTAGAGCAGGTCGCCGGCGATGGTCATGCCCTTGGGGGCGTTGAGGGTGACTCCATCCTTGGTACCGTCGATCCACTTGAGCTCGAGCACCTTGCCCCCCGGCGACAGCCTCGAGATGAACCCGTTGCCGTCTGGGTCGAGGGGCTGGCCATGGATGTTTGAGACCAGGTAGACGTCCGCCTCGGCATCGTGCAGCACGCTCTCGGGGGTTTGGAAGCCAACCCCCTCGACGATGATCGGCACGTCCTTGGTCACCTCGGCACTCGGCTCCACCCGTTTGCCGGCTTGCTCCGGTGCTGCCTCCTGTTTGGGGCAAGCTGCCAAAAGGAGCCCGCAGGCGACGGTGGCGATCAGGTGGTTGGCTCTCATCTCGATGATCCCTTTGTGTAGGACGAAGGCGACTCCTTACGGCATGGCGTTCGGTGGCGCAATCCGGCGCCGGGACCTGGGTAGGCCGACCGACCGTGCGCGGGTGTGATTCCATTCGACCGATGACGTCGTGCAACGCCCCACGACAGGGATGACCGGCGGGCGACTCGAGCGCGCTACGTCCCGACCCGGGGCAACGCCCCATGACAGGGATGACCTGCGGGCGACTCGAGCGCGCTACGTCCCGACCCGGGGCAACGCCCCATGACAGGGATGACCTGCGGGCGACTCGAGGGCGCTACGTCCCCACCCGGGGAACTTCGCAGGGGTGAATCGGCTTGGTGTGTTTGAGCCACCCTGTTCTCAGAAGCCAGGTCATTGGTTTGGGCACGGGGCGGGGGCCCGTCAGCTTGGTGCCCAGTCGCCGCGAGAAGCCTTCAAACCAGCTCGCCGAGGACATTAGATCAATCTCGTGGGGATTGAAGCGCCGGCCGGCCTGTTTGGCGTGACGTTTGAAGTTGTGGAGTACGTAAACCAGGCAATTGCGGATCTCCTGCGGCGTGCGCAGCGGCCGGGCGTGGAAGCGCTCGGCGAAGACCTTCCCCCGGCGGCCGGCGTGGCGGTTGACGGCCCTGGCGATGCGAATGGTGAGGGCGCGCACGCCGTTGGAGAGGCTCCTGGCATCGTCTGCTTCGCAGATGCAATGCAGATGGTTGGCTTGGATGGAATACTCGACCAAGCGGAAGTCGCTGCGGCTCGCGCCGGCGTGTAGGGCGTCCTTGACGACCCGATAACGGGGTTTGTCGCGTAGGGTTCCGAGGCCGCGGACGATCCGCATGGTGACGTGGACGGGGAGACGGTGGTTGTGGGCGGCGCGGCCTCTGTGCGGGGCCGGGCGGCGTCCGGGCTGCCGTTTGCGACCTGCACCGGGGCGCCAGCCGCCGTGGCCGCGGGGTTTGATGCGGAGGTCGAGGCGACGTTGGGTGGGACGGCGGCGGGTCTTTTTGGACTTGGTCATGTTGAATAGGGCTAATATAATGTAGTGTTGGGGGCGTGTCAATCTGGCTTTCTCGTTTTTTCGTTTGCGTCTTTGTGGACCAGGATGTCGGCAGTGCCGGGGGACCTTAGGTTGGGTTTGGTTGGGTTTGGTTGGGTGGTTGGGTGGTTGGGTGGGTTCTTGGAGTCCGTGTGGTAAGCCGCACTTGCACGCCGCGGGCTTGGCCGCGCCCGCGTAGCGCCGCTGCCGTTGGAGCGGCGGCGCGCGCACCGCGTCACGGCCGGCCAGCGGCGCGCCAGCGCTCGGTTGGGCTGTTGAGGGCGTGACCACGGCCCAGTGTGGTCCTCGAGGGGGGGGG
>JAUUZB010000379.1 GCA_030590185.1 Deltaproteobacteria bacterium | reverse complement strand
CCCGAGGAGCCCACCCAGGGTTTCTTCGATCGGAAGGGACAGCAGGCTCTCCTTGAGCGCTATGTCGAGGTCGAGGGTGTAGATGTCGGACAGCTTCTCGTGCAGCTCCATCCGGCGTACGCGCCAATCGGCGTCGTCGGCATCGAGGCTGAACAAGAATTCGGCGGGGGATTTGGATTGCGTCATGGGAACCCCAAAATTAGCAGGCAGAACGAAAGGGTACAGCATGGGTGGGAGGTTGAGAAGCGGAAGAATGCCCCCCCTTGCTACACGCAACCCACGGCCGTTGGCTGTTGGTGGTGGTCTTTGACGCGGCGCGACTTGCGTTTCCCGGGGCCGAGCCGGCGGCGGGCTCACTCAAACGAGAGGACCAGTTGTATCAGACTATTCAACACCATGTGCCGAACCGTCCCCCGGGGGGTGCCCTGGATCCACTCGGCCAGCGATCGTCGGCCTGGGTGGTCCGTGATTTGTTCGACCAAGGCCGCCAGGATGTTGGATACCTCGTCGGTGCCGCGTTCGATGATGGGCTGCCGATCGCCGAGGGAGACCGGACGGTGGGCGACGACGAGGAGGGCGAGCAGCTCCTGGCGTGTCTCCCAGTAGCTTGCCATCTGGCGGATCGAGAGGGGCACTTGGCGTACGCGGTTAGCGTGGGCGATCAACCGGGCGGTGACCACGAGCGCGGTGGCCAGCTCCGTGCGCGGCAGGCGAAAGAGGTCGGGGCGCAGGCTCGGGATCAAGGGCAAGAGGGGGGCGGCGGTCTCCGGGGTCTCCTCCGGGGTTCGGAGGTCCAGCATCTCGAAGGCGACCTCCACCCGTTCCTCGAGATGTTGGCGGTCGACCCCGGTCTCACAAACCACATCGGCGACGGTCGCTTGGCCGCACCCCTGGTTGGCGAGGGTGACGAACCGTTCCTCGAGGTCGGCGTCCACCGGGTCCTCGGTTGGCAGGTCCTCGTGAACGAACCCGCCGATGCCGCCGCCGTGCAGGACCTCGAGGTCCTCGAGGATCTCGCCGTGGCCCGTGCCGCCTTCACCCAGGGTCAGGGGACAGATGAAATTCAGGTGTGGGCTCGCGGTGAGGAAGCTCCCGGCGTTCACCAATTTGACGAAGGGGAACAGGGCACAGACCGGAGGCTTGGCCCGCCGCCCCTGATCGCGGTGGATCGCGCAGCCGTGATCGTCACACAGGGCGGGACAGCCCCGTTCGTTGAACTTCACGAAGGTACGGTCGGCGTCCAGGGAGACGACGCTGGCACCGCTGTCGAGTTGCTCGAGCAGCCCCGTCTGGGCGGCGGTAACAAAAAGGCCGGGAACGACCTGGCAGCAGATACCGTCGCAGGCGGCACAGTCATAGCAGAACTGACCGTCGAGGAAGGTGAAGACGATTGGCCGGCCGGCGTATTGGGGGGCGGGGGATTCAGGCATGATGGGGCATGCGCTATCAGTTTTCAGGGTGAGGCTGAAGGCTGGCCGGTCCGTTCGGTCGCTGGCGTGACGGGCGCCGGCCGAAGCGAGGCCGGCTCGGCCTGAGTTGGTGATCGCCCTTGGGCCGGCTGCGTCGGCCGGTGTACAAAGGAGCCAACATCAATCTTGAACTCCAACCTCGGACAACGCGACGCCCATGAGCGATAAAGAGATCCCCTCACCTGTGCGGCCCGCTGGCGCCGCCGTGATCAACCCGGGTCTGCGGCCGGACCGTTTGGCCCTAGCGTCCTGGCTCAACGCCGGCCCCGTGCCTCGGGACGAGCCCTTTCGAGTGCTCGAGTTGGGTTGCGGCCATGGAGCCAACCTCCTGCCGCTGGCGTTTTACCACCCGGAGAGTCAGTTCGTCGGCCTCGACCCATCGGTCGCCGCCATCGCCGCGGCGCAGGAGGGTATGGACGCGATCGGGGTGGGCAACGCCCGCGTCGAGGCCTGTGGCTGGGCTGAGATCCCCACGGCGGAGGAGCTCGGGGGTGAGTTCGACTATGTCATCCTCTTTAACCAACTCTCTTGGCTCGAAACTGGCGCCCGCGACGCCGCCTTGGCCGCATGCGGTCGACTATTGGCCCCGGAGGGGGTCGCCTACGTCGATGCCGCCTCTCCCGAGGGTTGGGCGAGTTGGCCCATGGTGCGCCGGCTGTTAACCCTGGGCAACGACGAGCCGCCGGGCAGTGAAAAGGGCCTGGCAGCGGCCCGGGAGGCGGCGTTGGCCTTGGCCCGATTGGTTGAGGCTCTTCCGGTGAATAACCCGCACTACCTCCTGTTCTCCAGTCAGCTCGCCGGGATCCTCGCCGCGCCGTCGGTGGAGTTCGAGCGGGCCCTGCGCCGGGATCCTCATCTGCTCACCGCCTCCGACCTCGATGCCCTAGCGGTGACCCACGGGCTACGCCGGGTGTGTGAGGCGGACGTGGCCCAGGTCGATCCAGGCCATCGCGAGCGGTTGGGGCTTCAAGAGGAGCTCGCCGAGAGCGGCCTCGATGGCGCCACGATCGAGGCGGTGGCTGACGCCCTGTCCGCACGCCGATTTCGCAGCGCCATCCTCTGCCGGTCCGAGGCGCCGTCGAGCCTTCCGCCGAAGCCGGATGCCATCGCTGGGCTCTATTGTGCCTCCGACCTCGCCCCGAGCTCGCCCGATGTCGACCTGACCACGAGCCAGAATGTGGACCTCGTCAACCCGGCCGGGATGAGGGTGACCTCGAACTCACCGCTGCTCAACATCGCCCTGATGATGCTCGCCGCCGAGTACCCGCGCGGTATCCAGGTTGGCCGCCTCCTCGGCCAGGTCGAGGCGCTACTCGTCTCCCAGGGCCTGGTGGCGAATGTCCCGGCATCCGCCCGGGACGAGGTCTGCGAGCAACTCATTCGCCTGCATCGTCAAGGAGCGGTGCAGGTCAGGCGGTGGGAGCCAAGGCCGGACAGTGGCGCGGACCAGCGGCCTCACCGGTTGGCACTCTTCGAGGCCCAACGGGGTCGCTCCCTCACCACGCCCTTCCACACCGTCGCTGGCCTCGATTCCTTCGCCGGCCTGGCCTTGTCGCTCATGGCCGAGACCGCGGACCCAGACGCGGCCATGGCGGCGCTGGTGGAGCAGGCGGTCAGCGGTGCCCTGCCGATCACTCGGCACGGTCTGCCCCTGCGTGATCCGCAGAGCGTGGAGCTCGTGATCCGCAAGCAGATGACGGGGGTGATCACCCTCCTCCAGCAGTGGGGCTTGCAGGAAAACGCCTGAGCCGCGGCCCCCGGCGCGCCCGACGCGCGCTTGGATCCGCACGACCCCTGTCCTATGGACGCCGCCCACCCCTCTCCCGAGGAGCCCGCCCGTGAGCCGCGAGCACAAGCTATCCGAGCTGGCCAGCATCTACGGCGTTCGTCGCTCCTATGTCGATGCCTTCGGCGTGGAGCGCCGGGCTGACGAGGCCGCCCTGTGTACCATCCTCGGGGCCCTCGGCGCCGAGATCGCCGTCGGCGCCGACGAGTCGGCCATCGCCGAGGCGATCCTGCGGCACCGCCTGGAGCTCTGGCAGCGGGTCATCGAGCCGGTGGTCGTGGCCTGGGACGGCCAAGCGGCGCGGCTCGCCCTGCGACTACCTGCGCAGGCGGCAGGTACGGTCGAGGTCCGGGCTACCCTCGAGGAGGGCGACACCTTTTCCCACGCCATCGAGCTCGACGCCCTGCCGATCCGACATTCCGACGAGGTGGCGGGGGAGAGCTTCCGGGAGTTGGAGCTGCTCCTGCCGCGGGAGACTCCCCTCGGCTATCACCAGCTCGAGATCGAGGTCGGCGGCGAGACCCACCGCGCCCTGTTGATCGCGGCGCCCACCCGGGCCTGGCAGCCGGCGAGCGGCCGCGCCTGGGGCGTTTTTTTGCCACTATATTCACTGTATTCCAAGCGCAGCCTCGGGTGCGGTGACCTGACCGACCTCGAGTCGTTGATCGAATGGACCAGCGGCCTCGGTGGTCAGGTGGTGGGCACCCTGCCTATGCTCGCCGCCTTCTTGGACGGTCCGGCCTACGAGTACAGCCCCTACGTCCCGGTCAGCAGGCTGTTCTGGAATGAGCTCTACCTCGACCCCGAGCGGCTGCCGCAGCTCGTCGACTGCGCCGCGGCCCGAGATCTGCTCGCCTCCCCGGAGCTGCGACGTCAGGCCGAGGCCTCGCTCGCCGAACCACTGGTGGACTACCGCGAGCAGATGGCGCTCAAGCGCCAGGTACTCCAGGCGCTCAGCCGCCACGCCTTTGCCGATGGCACCCCGGAGGCGGTCCGCGACTTCGTGGCCGGTGACCCCCGGGCCGAGGACTACGCGCGTTTCCGCGCCACGGTCGAGACCCGCGACGAGACCTGGCACGAATGGCCCGAGCGTCTCCGGGCCGGCGACCTGCGTACCGGCGACTATGATGAGGAGCGCTTCGCCTATCACCTCTTTGTCCAACAGGCGTCCGCCGCCCAACTCGCGACCCTCGGCGAGCGCGCCCGGGGGCTCGGCGCCGGTCTCTATCTGGACCTGCCCCTCGGCGTGCACCCGGAGGGCTACGACGCCTGGCGTTTCACCGACAGTTTCATGGAGGGCTGCTCGGCGGGCGCACCGCCGGACGCCCTGTTTACCAAGGGGCAGGATTGGGGCTTTCGACCGCCCCACCCGGAGGCGGCCCGGGCCGACGGTTACGCCTACTTCCGCGCCTGCCTGCAACATCAAGTCGAGCGGGCCGGGGTGCTGCGCATCGATCACGTCATGGGCCTGCATCGCATGTTCTGCGTGCCCCACGGCGGTGCGGCCACCGATGGTCTCTACGTGCAGCAGCACCCGGATGAGCTCTACGCCATCCTCACCTTAGAGTCCCATCGCCACGAGACCATGGTCATCGGCGAGGACCTCGGCACGGTGCCGGAGGAGATCCGCAACGCCATGACTCGGCACGGGCTGCAGCGCATGTTCGTGCTGCAGTTCAACGTCGATCCGCACCACAGCCGGACCATCAACCGCATCCCCACCGACGCCGTGGCGAGCCTCAACACCCACGACACACCCTTGTTCGAGTCCTTCTGGCGCGGCGGCGACATCGACGATCTCCGGGAGATGGACCTCATCGACGAACAGGAGGAGGGTCGGATGCGCGACGGGCGGCGCGCCGTCTGTCATGCCCTCTCCAACCACCTCGCCAACTGGTACGAGCTCGGGGATCCGCCGGAGCCGGCCGAGGTCGTGCGCGCCAGCCTGCGCGAGCTCGCGGCCAGCAAGGCTCGCCTGGTGCTGGTCAGCCTCGAAGATCTGTGGCTCGAGCCGGAGCCCCAGAACGTCCCGGGGACCAGCGTCGAGCGCCCCAACTGGCGGCGCCGAGCCCGCTATGGCCTCGAGGAAATTG
>JAUUZB010000881.1 GCA_030590185.1 Deltaproteobacteria bacterium | reverse complement strand
TCTAGCGCTGGTCGTTGGGCTCGGCTTTCTCCACACCCCTGCCCTGGCCCAGGACCCGCCGGCGGAGGAGACCGCGGCCCCGGTGCCGGAGGAGGCGCCCGCTGCGGCGCCCGCGGAGCCGGGCCCGGAGCAGCCACCTGCGGAGCCCGCCGCGGCTGCCGCCGATGCCAACCCCGAGACCGCAGCCGACGCCGCTGAGGCTACCGACACCGGTGAAGCCGACGCCAGCCTGGCGCCCGCCGCGCCGGAGCCGCCGGTGCGCGATATCGGCCCCTATACATTTGAGGACACTCTCCAATACCAACCTCCCCCACCGGGGATCGGCGAGGCGCCCATGGCCCCAGGCAGCGAGACCGATGCCGTGACCGGCCTCGACTACATACGAGATCCGGCCGAGCTGCCGGTGCAAGAGCCGGTTCCGCCGCCACCCGACGAAGCGACCGAGCAAGAGGGGCACGGGGCCCACGGCTACAGTCGTCGCACCCGTTTCCTCGACGCGGCGGTCGATCTGCCGACCCGTATCGCCCGCGACGGCGGCTTTGCCCTGCGTCCGGTCTGGGGCGGCCTTGCCGAGGACATCATCCCACGCGGCGTGCCGGCATCGTACTCCGGGGCGCTCGGCATCGAGCTCGATGGCTTGCCCTTCGAGATCCCGCTCGCGGCCCGCGGCGTTGACTACAAAGACCTGCGCCTGATCCCCATCGCAGCCATCGAGGGCTACCACCTCGAGCCCGGTATGCGGATCGGCGGCTTCGGCGGCAAGGTCCACCTCCAAACCCGCCGGCTGCACGGCGCCGACGGCTCCTTGGTAATTGGTGATCGTGACACCCGACGGGCCAGCGTCGCGGGTGGCTACGACAAGGACGGCGCCCGAGCGCTCATCGCCCTCGATTGGCGCGGCGGCCGGGGGATGACCGCCAAGAGCAGCGAAGATCTAATGACCCTCATGGGCACCGCCGGTTACGACGTCACCGACGATCTCACGGTTGGCGCCAACTTCCGCTACTACCGTGACACCTGGGATGAGCTCGGCACCATGACCGCCACCCCCACCGCCTGTGGTCTCGATGACCTCAGCTCCTGCGCGCCGACCTACGAGTACAGCGGCGCGCCCACCGATGGCGGCGACCTGCGCGGCACCGGTTTTGGTGCCTATCTTCAGTGGACCCCGAGCAAACGCACCAAGGTGGCAGCTGCGATCGGCTACCTCGAGGACCGCTACAACATTTACCAGACCGACGGTGAGCTGCAGCTCGAGAGCCGCGACGTCAACAAGGTCACCTTCGCCAAGGCGGAGGCTACCTTTGAGCCGGATTGGGGCTGGTTCAACGAGGTCGGACTGGCGGGCGAGTTTGGCTATGACTCCGGCAAGCGCCGCGGGTATGTCACCGAGGAGCGTGAGCGGGTCTACCAGAGCGACAAGCTCAAGGGCGATTGGATCAAGGGCGGCTTCGCGGCCCATGCCGAGCTCGAGCCGATCGATCACCTGGTCATCGCCGGGGCCTTCGGGCTCGAGCACTTGACCATCCGCCGCACCGACCCGCGGCTGGGGAGCGAAGCCCAGAGCGACTCGGAGCTGCTGCCGGTCTACGAGCTCGGCGTGGCGTACGAATTGTTCGGCCACTTCGGCATCGGCGCACGGGTCGCCCGGGAGAACATCACCGCCCACCAGGCCTTCACCGGGAATCTGAGCTTCGAGGATCCCCAGCCGGCGGTCGCCTGGGAGGGCGAGATGGCCGAGCTGTTGCTCACCGGCCATGGCGAGCTCGATGACTGGGAGCTCTCCGGCGGTGTCTCCACCTATGCGGCGCAGTACGGCAAGCCGGTGCTCGTCGATGCCGAGGAGGGTGAGGAGGCCTTTTATGTATTCGGTGTCGACCTGAGCTTCGACGTCACGCACCTGCCGACCGACATCGCCCTGGTCGCCCGCGGCGGTCCGGTCCTCTCCGGGATCGACGGCGAGGGCGGGTTCGGGCCCGAGGCGCCCGGGGTACCGGTCTATGTGCTGCACGTCGGCCTGTTGCGTCGGGTCGAAGCGGGGCTCAACGCCGAGATCTGGGTCGACGCCTACGGCGACTACGCCATGGGGCACGATCACCCCGGCGAGCTCGGCCTCGCCCAGCAGGACGTGTCGGTGCGGGTCGGTTATCGGGTTGGCCCGGTGGGCGTCTGGCTCGGGCTCGATAACCTGCTCGACGGGGAGGCCTCTTCGTCACCGGATCACATCATCCGGCGCAACGGTCGCACCGTCTACGGCATGCTGGAGCTCGATCCTTTCTAACGATTGGATCCCAACCCTTCTCCCTTGCGACCTCGGGGCGGCTGTTGTTTAAGCCCGGCCCATGAACGAGACCCGATACGACCCCCGCAGCACCGAGGAACGTTGGCAGCGCGCCTGGAAGGATCAGAATGCTTTCGCCGAAGGATCCGGCGACGGCGAGCCCTTCTATGTCCTCGAGATGTTCCCCTACCCGTCGGGCGCCCTGCACATGGGGCACGTGCGCAACTACACCATAGGTGATGTGTTCGCGCGCTTCGCGCGTTTGCAGGGACGCAACGTCCTACACCCCATGGGCTGGGACGCCCTCGGGTTGCCCGCGGAGAATCAGGCGATCAAGGAGAAGGTCGCGCCGCAGGTTCGCACCCCCCAGAACATCGCCGAGATGAAGATCCAGATGGAGCGGCTGGGGCTCGCCTACGACTGGTCGCGCGAGCTCGGCACCTACGAGCCGGAGTATTACCGCTGGAACCAGTGGTTCTTCTGCAAGTTCTTCGAGAAGGGCTGGGTCTATCGCCGCGAGTCGAACGTCAACTGGTGTCCCGGCTGCAACACGGTGATCGCCAACGAGCAGGTCAAGGAGGTCGACGGTGAGCAGGAGTGCTGGCGTGGCCACCGCGGGGTGACGACGCGCGCCATCCCGGAGTGGGCTTTCAAGATTACGGATTTCGTCGAGGAGCTCCTCGCTGACCTCGATCAGCTCGGCAACTGGCCGGAGCGCATCGTCACCCAGCAGCGCAACTGGATCGGCAAGAGCGTCGGCGCCGACGTTCGCTTTGAGGTCGTCGACTCCGAGCTCGCGGTCGACGTCTTCACCACCCGGGTCGACACGATCTTCGGTTGCACCTACGTGGTGCTCGCGCCGGAGCACGCGCTCACCGCCGAGATTACCACGCCGGATCAGCGCGCCGCGGTGGAGGCCTTTGTCGAGGAACAACGTCGCATCGACAAGCTCCAGCGCACCGCCGCCGACGCGCCCAAGTTGGGCGTCTTCACCGGCGCCAGGGCGC
>JAUUZB010000199.1 GCA_030590185.1 Deltaproteobacteria bacterium | reverse complement strand
GCGCCGGTGGTGCCGAAGGAAGCGCGCAGCAAGACCGGGAAGGGGATGCCGTGCTTGGTGCCGGCGTGCCCGACCACCGCCATCGGGATCAGCACGATGACGTTGCCGAGCAGGACACAGATCACCGCTTGCCACCAGGACATGCCCTCGGAGATCAACCCGGCCGCCAGCATGTAGGTAGGCACGCAGACCACCATCCCGACCCACAGCGCCGCGATGCTGGTCCAGCGCCAGGTTCGTGCCTCTGGGGCGGTGGGTGCCAGGTCGGCGTTGTAGAGCTGGGGGTCAGCGCCTTCGATCTGAACCCCTGCGACGTCGTGTTCGCTCATGATGACTCCGCGATGCTGCGAAGGTCACGGCTTAGCATTGGGGTTGGGTTCGGTCCAGGTACTCACCCGCTAGCCAGGAGCTCCGCATCTTCGAGCCGGCAAGCCAATGTCGCCGGGGCGGCGGCAGCTTCCTCGGCGGCGGATCGCACGGGTTCCCCTGGGATTTCTCCGGCGGGCTGCGATGTAGATCTCGGCCCCACCTCCTCGTGGGGCAGCCTGCTCAGGCGGGTACTCGCGCCGGGACCATTTGGGTTGCAATACTGAATTTTGATATATATACTGAATACGATGGCGCTCACCCTGAAGAACCCTCGCGTTGAGGCGTTGGTCAACGAGGTCGTGGAGATCACGGGCGAGACCAAGACCCGGGCAATCGAGCGCGCGCTCGAGGAACGCAAGAACCGCCTGCGACTCGGTGTGACGCCGACGACGCGCGCCGAAAGGCTCGACCGTTTGCTCAAAGAAGAGATTTGGCCGCGGGTGCCGAAAAAAGAGCGAGGCCGCCGACTCACCCGTGAGGAGGAAGACGCCCTGCTCGGCTATGGGGAGCACGGGGTTTGATCGTCGATACCTCCGCCATCGTCGCCATCGTTTTCCAGGAGCCCGGGTTCGGAATCATCCAGGCCAAGCTCAACGAAGCCGACGCCGTTGGGATCGGAACCCCCACCCTGTGTGAGACCGGCATCGTACTCTCGGCCCGCATGCGAACCGACGCCCGCCCGTTGATCCGCGCCTTCGTTGATGAGGGGGGCTTCGTCCTCATCCCGTTTTCGGACGAGCACTGGAAGGCCGCAGTCGGGGCTTATCTGCGTTTTGGAAAGGGCCGCCACGCCGCAGCGCTCAACTTCGGTGACTGCATGAGCTACGCCACGGCGACATTGGCCGACCAATCTTTGTTGTTCGTCGGCGAGGACTTTTCACGAACCGACATCGTGGCCGCGTAGGCGATGCGGACCGGCCGGCCACACTCCCTCGGAGGAGAAGCGCGGCTCCGAATTTGAGTCCATTGCCATGACGCCGAGAGCCCGTGCCATCCTGGTCGCCTCCTTTGCCGGCGCCCTAGTGCCCATCGCCTGCCACGCTGACGATCCTCCCGGTGGCGTCTGCATCCACGAGATGGACAGCGATGGCGACAACACGATCGAGTTTCGCTGGACCCACACCTACGATACCGACTGGCGGGAGATCTCGTACGACTACGATTGCTTTGCTTGTGACCCCGACATCACCTCACGTACGACTTTTGCCTACGACGACGACGGCAACGCCATCGGCCGGGACTGGGACTTAGGCACCGACGGAGTGGTGGACAGCCGCAAGACCTACACCTACGACGCGGCGGGCAACCTGATCGGCTACCATGAAATCCGGCTCCCGGTCACCGGGCTGCCGAATTATCAGGAGACCTGGACCTACGATTCCGCCGGCCGGCCGCTCTCCCACGAACGCTGGCAGGGGACCGGCGCGTTGCTGCTCTCCTACCGCAAAAACTGGACCTACGACGCGCAGGGCAATCTGCTCAGTGAAGAGCTCGACTACGACGGTGACGGCAGCCTCGAGTCTTGGCTCGCCCGGGTCTACGACGCGCAGGGCAACTTGCTCAGTGCAGAGCTCGACAACGATGGTGACGGTGCCGTCGATCGACGGTTCAGTTATACCTACGACGCCGACGGAAATCTGGTCTCCCAGGACCGGGACCAAGACGGAGACGGGGTTGCGGATTGGCGCCGCACCTTCGCCTATGGCCCCAGCGGCGATTTGCTGTCGGAGGAGACCGACGCGGGTGCTGATGGGATCGTTGACGAGCGTTTCCTGTACGACTCGTCCGGCAATATTCTGGTGGAGGAGGAGGACAAGGATAAGGATGGGGCGGTCGATTGGCGCCTGACCCACACCTACGACGCGGACGACAACCCGTTAGTGGATGAAAGGGACGTCGGCGCCGACGGGACCCTCGAATGGCGCCGCACTCGGACCTGGGATCCAGACGGCAACCTGCTGGTGGATGAAGAGGATGCGGGCGCCGACGGCACGGTCGACTCCCGGATCACCCATCGGTACGACACCGCCGGCAACCTGCTCTCGACCCAAACGGACAGCGATGGCAACGGCGGGATCGACGAGACCAAGGTCTACACCTACGACACGGCCGGCAACCTGTTGTCATACGAGGTCGATAGCCGGGGCGACGCCGCCCCGGACTTCCGGAAGACCTGGACCTACGACACGGCCGGCAACCTCCTCTCCTACGAAAAGGACGTGGATGGCGACGGCGAGCTCGAGCGCAGGGATGTGTGGGGCTTTGATACCCGGGGGAACCTGCTGTTTTACGAGCGGTTCACCCGGCGAATCTATTTCTACCCGGCGTATCCCCGGGATGCGTTCCGAGAGAGCTGGAGCTACGACCTCAACGACAACAAGCGGTCTTACGTGCTGGACTATGGGCCCAGCGGCAACGTCAATCGTTGGGAGACTTGGTCGCGCGACTGCCGGACAGAGGCTCCCGAGCCGCCCGAACCGCCTGAGCTGCCAACGGACTGAGCGCGTTCAAAACGGCGTGCATGACTCCCCGTCTTCTTGGGAGGCCGAGATATCGTCCGGCGCCGCGGAATAGCACTCGCTGAGTTCTTGATAGCAGGCCACGGGCTCTTGGAAGTTTGCCTTTTGGATGTATTCGTCGGGGCAATCCTCGCCTTGTTCGATGCAATACGCATTCTCCGTCTGCATCGGCGTCAAGGGATCGATATCGTCGCACTGAAACTGTCGGATCGCGCAATCGTAGAACCACCGAAGGCAGCAGTCGTAGTATGGGTCGTAGGAATATACGACCGAACAGTCGCCGATATCGTAATCTTCATCGCAATCGCTGACGAGGCCTACGAATTCTTTGCACAATTCGTTCAGCCGTGGCTCTCCGCCGCCACAACCAGCCGCGAGCAGCATCCCTGCAGCGCCAACGACCACCCCTGCCCGCCCCAGGAGATCCGCTTTCAGTCCAGCCGGCATCGCGAGAGTGTGACCCGCCGGTTGGAATTGTTCAACCCCCACACCCGCTGTGCGGCCGGGGATTGAAAGATCAGCCGTATCAGCCTAGCATCACCGAGGGCGCGCTCGGTTCGTTTCTATTCCGCCGCCAAGGGGGCATGGTGAATCCCAGGACCCGTCCCTTCATCGTTGGTGTGGTCGCCTGCGCGCAACTGTGGGCGGCCTGCGATGATGAGCACCCGTGTGTCCACGAGCTCGACGCAGACGGCGATGGCAGCGTCGAGTTTCGCTGGACTCGCACCTACGATGAAGCCGGCCGGGAGATCGTCTACGATTTTCAATGCTTCGAGCCCGGGGTCCAGGGCGCTCGCACGGTCCACTCTTACGACGACCAGGGCCGGCTATTGCTCAGCGAGTGGGATCTAGCCGCTGATGGGATCGTGGATGAGCGCCGGTCTTTCACCTACGATGGCGCGGGCAACCTGATCGCCTATGCAGAGGCCAATCCGGCCCAACCCGGCTCGCCCCATTATCAGGAGACCTGGACCTACGACGCCGACGGCAACCTACTCTCCCACGAAATTTACGAGGGCGCCGGCGCGCTGGAGTTGGTCTGGCGCGAGACCTGGCTCTTCGACGCCAGCGGCAACCTGATCGGCAACCACCGTGATCAGGACGGCGACGGCGCCTCGGATTGGCAACGCACCTTGACCTACGACGCAGGCGGCGACTGGCTCTCAGAGGAGCTCGACGAAAACGCCGACGGCGCGGTGGACCAGCGATTCACCTTCGACGTTGCCGGTTACCTGATCGCCGTGGAGCGCGACTTCCACTTTGACGGCACCATGGATTATCGCGAAACCTACGGCTACGACGCCGACGGCAACCGGATCGCCTATGAGCTCGATTGGGGCCTCGATGGAACGCCGGATCGCGTCGCCTCCTCAACCTACGACGCCGACGGCAACCTCCTCACCCGAGAGGAGGACAACGGCGCCGATGGCACGGTGGACGTAACCGTGACCCTCACCTATGACCAAAGAGGCAACCCCCTGTCGTACGAACACCATGAGGACTGGGAGTGGAAATACGACGACGAGGGCAACCTGCGGATCTTCACGCGGTCGAGCAGCGGCGACTCGCCAATAGAGAAGGACGTCTGGACGCACGATGCCAACGGCACCGTGCTATCTCACAAATACTACGATTATCGGGAAGACCGATACAACCCACTCTCCGACGAGACCTACACGTGGGACGACGATGGCAACCTGCTCAGCGTGGAGCGCTCTCACAAATATCTCTTAAGGGAAGTGCAAGACCGCCAGGAAACCTGGACCGCACAATGCCGCAAGGAGGTCGTCGTGACCCCTGACCTCCCGTCCCTCACCAGCGGAGTAGAATGGAGCCGGCGATGAAACCCAACATCCTTACCCTACGGATTTGGCTCGTAGCCATGATCACCCTCCAGGCCGTCGCCTGCACCGGCGACAACCCCAACCCAGACCCACTCCTCGAGTGCGGCGATCACCGCACCTTCCCCGGCAGCAGCTACGCCATCGTCAACGGTGACGCCACCTGGGATCCCGCCATCGTGGCGCTCAGCGACGACCAGGCTCAGTCGGTGGTCTCCATCCTGCTCGATGGCTGGGGCAACAGCTGCACTGGGACCCTCGTCTCCGCCGACGTCGTCCTGACCGCGGCCCACTGTGTGGTCGATGATACCGGGCTAGGCTACGTGCCCGCGACCGACGTGCAGGTGGCCTTTGGCCCCGACGCCGGCACCCCCCTCGCCACCATCGACGTCGTCGAGCTCACCGCCCATCCTGAGTACGATGACTGGGGTGACACCTCGATCCACGACGTCGCGATCCTGGTCCTGGCCGAGCCCGCCACCGATTACCTACCCAGCATCATCCCGCTGCCCTTCAACTGCGACGCCCTGCCCGACCCTGGCCTGGTGGGGGAGATCATCCAGGCCGTCGGCTACGGCGACACCGACGGCGACGGCTACTCGGGCAACAACCAACGCTGGTGGGCCACCGAGGAGGTGGACGACCTGCTCTCCTTCGACATCGGGGTCAACGGCTACGAGCTCGCCGGTGTCTGCTGGGGGGACTCAGGGGGACCGGCGCTGTGGACCATGCCCAACAATGAAATCCGCGCCATCGGGGTGCTCTCCTGGGGAGAGACCGTGTGCGCGGGGTTCGATCACTACGTGCGGACCGACGCCGAATGTGACTTCATCAACGGCAATCAAGCCGGGTGCGGCACCGAGACCCTCGAGGGCCGCTGTAGCAACGACGGCAGCCAGGCGATCTACTGCGACGGTACCCTCGTGGTCACCCTCGATTGCGCCGCTGGCGGAGGGATGTGCGGGCTGACGAACGACGGACTCTATCGCTGCCAGTCGGTGTGCGACCAGATGGACCCGCGCGGGATGTGTCAAAACAACGCAGCCATCTGGTGCGAGAACGACGTGGTGAAGACCCGCCGCTGCAACGAGTGTGAGCAGACCTGCGGCTGGTCGGAGCAGCTCGGCGCCTTCTACTGCCTGTAGCCCTACGAACACTCCCGCAGGTGCTCGGCACAGGCCTCGGGCGACACCACGTTGACCGACATGCGCGAGCCACGCTCAAACCCACCGGGCAGGCGGGTGTGGGGCACGAGCCGCAGGTACCAGTGATAGAACGGCACCTGGGACAGGGAGTGGGGGGGATTGCGCAGGAGCAGATTGAAGTCCGGGTTCGACAGGGCGACGTAGATCTTGCGCAGGGTAACCCGCAGGCACTCGGCAAAGGCCGCCGCCTCGGCGTCCCCCATGTCCTCGAACAGGGAGTCGTGCACCAGGGGGAAGAGGTTCACCTCGTAGGGCGTCGCCTGGGCGTAGGGCACGCAGGCGACGAAATGCTCGTTCTGGTAGACGATGCGTTTCCCATCGGCGAGCTCGTGGGCGAGGATTTTGCAGAACACGCAGATGCCGTGGGCGTCGAAGTAGCGGCTGGCCTCCGCCAACAGGTTGCGCACCGCGTTCGGTACCACCCGGCTGCTCATGATTTGGGTGTGGGGGTGGATCTGGGAGGCGCCGGACTTGCGGCCGTGGTTCTTGAACAGGATGCTGAGCAGGTGGCCGGGGCGTCGCCGCAGGGCGTGGAAGCGGCGCAGATACATCTCCACCACCGCCTCGGCCTCCTGCGCCGCCATGGTGGCGAAGGTGCGGTTGTGCACCGGGCTCTCGATGACTAGCTCGTGGCTGCCTTCGGCCGGTAGGCGCGCGTAGATGCCGTCACGCCCGTACTCGGTGGAGCCGTGGGCCCCGTCGGCCTCGGGGCTGAAGATCTTGTACTTGTTCTCGATCCCCCGCACCCGCCAGCGGTGGTCGCCCAACCGATCGGCGACCGTGTCGAGCTCCGTATGCACGAAGCGCTCTTCGTTGGCGGGGCAAAAGGGGCAGTCCGCGGCGTGCTCCGGGTGGGTCTCCATCCCGGGGTTGGTCTCCGACTGTAGCGGTCTGCCCTTGAGCCGCTCCGGGGCGATCACGACCCACTCGCCGGTGGCGAGATCTTGTC
>JAUUZB010000003.1 GCA_030590185.1 Deltaproteobacteria bacterium | reverse complement strand
TTGTCCGGCGGGGAAGGTCTCGGTTTCGCCGACGGCGCCGTGGCCCTCGACCTGTCCGGTGGGGAAGGTCTCGCTCCTACCGACGGTGCCCCCGGCCGACCGGCCGGCGGTGCGGAAACCCTAGTCTGGCTGCGCGCTAGCCTAGAGCGCCTGATGAGCCAGCAGGCGCGGCGCGATCTCGAGCGGCCGGCACCCAGGGCGGCGCCCCACGGCCTCCCCGGGGAGCGGCGTTCGACCGTCTTCGGCGAGGTGCAGGTCGTCGAAGAGCGCCTCGACCCGGATTATCGCTATGGCGATGCCCCGGTGGCCGCCGCCCTCACCGCGAATCCGGAGCACCTGGCCGGTCTCGCTCGGGATCCGAGCCTGCGCGAGCTCGACGTGACCCGCCTGCTCTTCCTCGACACCGAGACCACCGGTCTGGCCGGCGGTACCGGAACCCTCGCCTTCATGATCGGCCTGGCCTGGTTCGAGGCCGGTTCCCTGCGCGTGCAGCAATTGCTGCTGCGCCAGCCGGGCGAGGAGACGCCGATGCTCCGCCTGTTGGCCGAGCGTCTCGACTGGGCCTCCGGGCTGGTCACCTTCAACGGCAAGAGTTTCGACTGGCCGCTGCTGCGCAGTCGCTTCGTCATGAACCGGCTCACCGCGCCGGCGGATCCGCCCCACCTCGACCTGCTGCACTGCGCCCGGCGCGTGTTCAAGCGGCGCGTGCCGTCCATGCGACTCGGGGCGGTCGAGGTCGAGGTGCTCGGCTGCGAGAGAGTGGATGACATCGACAGCGCCCTCATCCCGGAGCGCTACTTCGCCTACCTGCGCGGCGTCGACGGCGAATGCATAGAACCCATATTGCGACACAACCGCGACGACCTGATCGCCCTGGCCGCCCTGCAAGGGGATCTGGCCGCCCGTTTCGCCGGTGGCGCTGGCACCGCCGACCACCCCGGCGACCGCCTGTCCCTCGCCGAGCTCGCCCTGCGGGATCGCGACCTGGACCGGGCGCTCGCCTTCGCCGAGAACGCGGCACAGACTGGTCGCGAGGACCGCCTGGTGGTCGAGGCGCTCACCCTCGTGGCCCGCCTGCGCAAGCGCCGTCGCGAACCAGAGGCAGCGGTCACCCGGCTGCGCGAGGCTGTCGCCCTGGCCGGTGACGACACCGCGCTCGCGGCGCCGCTGCATTTGGCTCTGGCCAAGTTGATGGAGCATCAGCTGCGTAGCCCGCAGTCGGCCCTCGAGCATGCCCGGCAGGCACAGCCGGCCGAGGAGTCGGTGAGTCACGAGCGGCGTTTGGTTCGACTCCGAGGCCGGCTCGCCAGGGCAATCGAATGCGGTATCACGAGGGATCTCGTTGAAGGCTAGCCGGATAGAACGCACGGGCTCAATGGGTTCAATGGGCTCGCGCTGAGCCGCCAGGCCGCAAAGACAGGAGATCCTTTGCGGCTTTGCGGCTTGGCGCGATACCTTTGTGGGCTACATCCAAATGTGGCGGCTTACGATGGCGGGGAATGTGACAGCACAAAAAAAGACGCACGATTCATCTCGCATGGTTCCCACCCAGACGATCCGCTGGCTCTCGTTCGCCACCGTTGCCATCGCAGCGGCCGTGCTGGTGCTCACCTTGACCCGTGCCACCGCCGACGCCTCGCCCATTCTGCTGCCGAAGCCCGCCGGTCAGGGTGCGATGTCGGTCGAGCAGGCGCTCGGCCAGCGTCGGTCCCACCGTTCCTTTGGGCCGGATCCGCTGAGCCTAGAGCAACTCGGCCAGTTGTTGTGGGCGGCGGACGGCATCAACGGCAAAAGTGGGGACCGCGAGCTGCGCACCGCACCCTCGGCCGGCGCCCTCTATCCGGTCGACCTCTACGTGGCCATCGGAGAGCCGGGGGTGCGTGACCTAGCGGCGGGCATCTATCGCTACCGGTCGAGCGGCCATCAGCTCGAGCTCGTCCAAGGGGGGGATAGGCGCAACCAGCTCGCCCGCGACGCCCTGTCTCAAATGTGGACGGCCGAGGCGCCGGTGGTTTTCGTGATCACCGGAGCGTACTCCCGGGTCACCGCCAAGTACGGCGAGCGCGCTGAGATCTATACCCATGTGGAGGTGGGGCACGTCGGACAGAACCTATTCCTACAAACCGAGGCCCTCGGCTTGAAGGCGGGCATCGTTGGTGGCTTGGACGTCGCCGCGGTCAGTCGGACCCTGCGGCTGCCCGAGGGGCAGATCCCCTTCGTGATCATGCCGGTGGGCACGCCCCACTGATCCCGGACCTGGTCGGATCGGCGTTGACCGCTGGCTGGATCGTGCGGGCCACGAAGCGCGCGTTGTCCGGATCGAGCCAGCGCCCGAGGAGGAGCTGCCAGCGGCCGGAGAAGTCGTCCCAGATCATCACCGCCAGCAACCACCACAGCGCGATCCACACCGGCACCCCGCCGAGGATGCCGTGGTGGTAGTGGTGGAGGCCGCCGACCTGGATGTAGAGGATCTCGATCCCGGGCCCCACCAACGCGAAGATCCCGAGCAGCATGAGGACCCGCCGCCGGGGTCGAAATAGCACCAGGCCCATCCCGAGGGCGATGGCGAAGGGCAACCAGGAGAGGATTGGATCCTCGAAGCTGCGGTAGAGGAGCTGGCGGGTCACCGCGATGAAAGCGAGCTGGACGCCGATCTTGCCCCAACCACTGGCGCCGGTGTGCGCTCCCAACCACAGCTCGTCACGCGGCGTAGGATCCCCGAGCCGACGCCAGCGGAACAGGGTGATGAGGGAGCGCAGGATCATCCCCCAGAACAGCAGCATCCAGATCGGAATGGTGGAGAGGTCGGGAAAGTAATGGGGCACGGTGTAGTCGTAGACTCGATGCACGACCACCGAGTTCCAGTCATTGAAGGCCCCGAGCAGGGTGCAGGTGAGCAACAACGCCAGCTCGACCCGAACCGACCCGCGTTCCCGGCGCGGTAGCCGCGTCCAGGCGTAGGTACGCGCCACCAACACCAGCGGCACGAGGACGGTCATCCAGTCGAGTTGATCCGCTGCCCCGCAGATCAACAGGCTGACCACGGCGATGGTGCCGGCGTCGAGGAGCAGAGCGCGGTCACTGGTCGGCTGCAGACTGGTCATGGTTGGGCCGCGATCGCGGCGCCGACTCGCGAGCCGGCACGCCGACCGAGGGATGTCCTTTCTTTTCCGGGCACGCAGATCTCTACCGGGTGCGCAGAAACTCGAGCATCTCCGGCACCAGTCCACGCACCGGGTGGCGCAGGCCGAAGGCGTAGGCGTCGGTGGAGTAGTTCTGGGCCCAGTTGCACGCGGCGCCGCATTGGTTGATGGCCGGGCCGCAAAATCGCGTCGGATCGATCCGCCCGCTAGCGTGGGCGTACATGGCGTCGAGGTTGTCGAAGTCGAGCACCCGCACCATCTCCGGTCCAATGTTGACGCACGCCTTGCACGGCCAGAACAGGCGGCCGTCGTGATCGACGTGGGGCTTGAGGGTGTTGCGGCATTCAATGGGCGCGGCGCGCAACAGCCGTTGGTTGAGCCGCCGGGAGCCGGCGACGCGATGGCCGGCGCGCTTGCGCTCCAGGATCAGCTCGGCGAGGGCGCGGTACTCTGGATCCTCGAGCAGGTCGGGGTGGATACGCGGCCCGACGTTCATCGGCACCGGACAGAACCAGATCCCCAGATCGTTGACCAGGTCGAGCACCTCCCGCGCGTGTTGGACGGCCCCCGGTTGGATCACGGTGTTGACCATCAACTTGACGTTCATCTCCTCGGCGAGCTCGCGCAGCAACAGCAGGTTGCGCAGGACATCCTCGGGCCGGCGGTAGACCCACATCCGGCCGAGGGTAGCGAGGTCGAGGGCGTCGATGCTGACCACCACGATATCGATGTCGGCGAGCCAGCTGCGCCAGCGGTCGAGGGCGAGCAGGCGATGGAAGGCGCTGGCGTTCGTGTTGACGATGATCGGGTAGTAGTCGAGATCCCGGGCGGCGCGGGTTAGCTCCGGGAGGTCCCGACGCAGGGTTGGCTCGCCGCCGGCGAAGTAGACCGAGGCCGTGCCGGTGCGCATCACGGTTAGCAGACGCTTGGCGTCGGCGGTATCGAGGACGTCGTCGGTCGGTAGGTCCGGATACTTGCGACCGCGGTGGTCGTCGCAATACTCACAGGCGAAGTTGCAGGCGCGGGTGACGGTCCAGATGTAGTAGAGCGGCCGCAGATCTTCGCGGCCCTCGTGCATCAACCGGCGATTGATGGCGTAGTTGCGGGCGGCGGTGGCGAACCCCGCTGCTCGCCGGCGGCGCTCGGCCCGTCCACGACGGGGCTCGTCGAGCTGTGGGCGCAGGCGTGAGGCGAGCTCACGGGCCTCGGCCGCGAGCCGTTGCCAATCTGGGTGCCCCGGCCGGGGTTGATAGCGCGAGAAGGCCTCGAGGGGAGGATGGGTCTCGGCGACGTGGCTGGCGTCGGCGCGCTTGCGATGGCGTGCCCGCAGCTTTGCGGCCGCGGGTGGGGGAGGCGCGTCAACAGGGGGTTGGGCGAGGCTGGTCATCGGTGGTCTTCCTCCTCCGGGGTTTGGGGCGGCGCGAGCAGGGCGCCCACCGCGCCGATCGACATCTGCGTTAGGGTGGTGACCGCGTCGTGGCGCTCCACCGCCGGGTTGAGCACGTACTGCAGCCCGATGCGCAGCCACATGGAGAGCAGACCGTGGGTGACCAGGTGCCAGCTAGGTTGGTGCGGGCCGAGCTGTGGCGCGGCCGCGGCCAGGGTTGCCCGCAGGAGCTGCAACATCGGTGGGTTGATCCCGTCGCGAAGCTCGGTGAGGGTCAGACCCGCGGCGGTGCGCTGGGCATAGGTCTCGACGAAGCCGCGATGCTCGCTCCAGTAGTCGAGGAAGATCTCGGCGGTGGAACGGACCGTGGTCCGCAGCGGCGTCGAGGCGGTGGCGCCAAGGATCGGCTGAAGACGTTCCACCAGGCCGGTGTTGAAGTCGGCCAGCAACTCGTCGGCCAGTGCCTCTTTGCTCGGGAAATGGACGTAGAAGGTTCCATGGGCGACGCCGGCGGCCTTGGCGATGTCGCCGATCGAGCAGCTGGAGAAACCGAGTCGACCAAAACAGGCCTCGGCCGCGGCTTTGAGGCGCTTGCGGGTTTCTGCTTTCTTGAGCTTTCGAGTGGCGGGATCTGGCTGACTCAGAGTCGGTGACATATATTCACTGAATCATAGTCACCGAAATGGGTCAACTGCATTCGAGCGGTGCGGGAATGACGGCTATGTGGAGCGCCATCTTCTTATAGGTGGTACGTCGGGTCGCGTATCCTGCCGGCTGGAAGCCGGCGCTCCCCGGGATCCCCAGGGCAACGAGACGTGATCGATCGAGGGGCGGGAAGAGCCTACTTCCAGGGCAGCCCAACACACCGCTCGAGAAACGCCGCCGTTGCCTCACTCGCCCTGCGCCCGCATGGCCGGCCCTCCCAGTGCACCTCACCGAGGGCGTCGAGGCCCTTCATGCTCGCTGGGAGGTGGGTGAGTCGGTTGCCGGACAGGTCGAGGCGGGTCAGGGCGGTGAGTTGGCCGATGGCGGGCGGCAGGGCCGAGAGTCGATTGTTGGCCAGGCCGAGCCCCGCGAGTGCGGTGAGCTCACCGAGCCAGGCCGGCAGCTCGGTGATCAGGTTGCGGGACAGGTCCAGCTCTTCGAGCGCCTTGCAACTGCGCGGGGCCTCCGGCAGGCGGTCGAGCTGATTGCCGTAGAGCGCTAGGGTGCGCAAGCCGTTGAGCTCGGCCATGGAGGCCGGCAGATCGCGCAGGCGGTTGCCGTTGAGCTCAAGGGTACGCAAGGCCTGCAGGCGCCCGACCTCCTCCGGCAGGTTGGTCAGGTCGTTGCGGCTCAGGTCGAGTCGGCGCAGCCCGGTGAGCTCGAGCAAGGCTGGCGCGAAGGTCTCGATGCGGTTGCCGGACAGGTCCAGATCAGTCAACCGGGCCAAGTCCGCCACAAAGCGTGGGATCCGTCTCAGCTCGCCATCCTCGACCTGCAGGGTCTCTAGGTGCTCGAGTCGGGTCAACTCGACAGGCAGGGCACGGATCGGACTGCGCGAGATGAGGAGCTGCGTGAGCAGGGTCTGGTTCGCGATCTCCGGCGGAATGACGCGCAGCCGCGGATCGCGCAAGCTGACCATCACGATTCGGCCCTCGGCGTCCCGTTGGAAGTCGATCGCCGAGGCGGCGATTCGGCTCGGCAGGCTAGCCTCGAGCCGTGCCTCCACCGCACCAGCGAAGCGCCCGATGGCGGGGTCGAACAGGATCGGCTCGCCGTCGCCGAAGGACAGATCCAGGTGGCCGTCCTGGTTCTGGTCGACGGCGGTGATTCCGGGGGCCTCCGGCCCGGGCTGGAGCACGCAGCCCGCGGCCGCAAAGCCGTCCTCGCCCACCGAGAGGACCGGGCAAATGGCGAGCTCGCCCTGTTTCTCGAACAGGCACAGGAGGTCGGCGCGTTGGTCGTCGTTGAGCGCGGCGAGTAACAACAGCGCGCGGTCGCCGTCGCCCCAATAGGGAAGCCCCTCGCTGGAGCATCGCCCGCGCTCGCTACCGACGCAGGCCGGAGCCTGCTTCTGCAGCAGAAAACTGCCAGCCTCTGTCTCGAAACGACACACAGGACCATCGCGGTCGTAGCCAAACCCCACCCGCAGGCCAGCGTCGACCGGCTCCGCTTCCCAGAGCGGAGGCGGGGCGGGCGGACCCTCCATCGGCTGGAGCCGCTGGCCCAGGGAGGTGCCGAAGGTCCAACCGATGGCCGCTCCGGCCTGCACGAGGTACCAGTGCCCCTCCAGCCCGCCGACCGTCTGGCGTTGGTCGCTGCGGATCCAGGGCGCCACCGCGGTGAGGTAGCCGAACTCACCGAGTACTGGGGAATCAGCAGACGGTGCCTGATGGATCGTAACCCGGTCGGTGAGCACCAGGAAGGGTGGGCTCTCCATCTCGCTCAGCTCGATCACCTCGGCGCCTCGCCGGGTCTTCGGGCCAGCGGCGGCGGGCACCAATCGGATCCCCCGGTTGCGCTGCTCGAGCAGGTAGGTCTCGTGTCCGATCTGCATCAGTGGCGCGGCGCCAAACGTATCGCCAAAGGGCGCGTCGAAACCGCCCCGGAATTGGGTCCAGACATCCTCGCTGCCGCGACGCAGGTCAGCCACGCCAGGGCGTGGTCGGCCGACGATGACCCAGGCTTCGGAGTCCGAGACGAAGCCACGCGAGAACAGCGCGGCGCTGGTGATCGAAGCGGCGGACAGACCGCTGGCCGCGGGTAGGGCATCGGCGATTCGTACCCACTGTACCTCGCCTGTGGTGAGCCGCGGTTGGCCATTCACCAGCTCGAGATCCCAGGTGGCGTCGAGTCGTAGGTGCGCGTCCTCGTCCGGGATCCGGACCCCGGATTGGCCGTCGGACATGAAACGTTCTTCGCGGCCGCGTTCCACCAGCTTGAGCTGGTAACCGTCGACCTCCGACCCGGTCACCCCCACGACCAACAAGGCTCGGCGTTCCCCGCCGGACTCGAGGGTGGCCAGCTCGGCGGCCAAGGTGAGGTTGGTGTGATCGCCGGCGGCGAAGAGCCCCCCGTTCTTCACCGCCGCGAGGGCCGAGGCGCGGATGTAGCTGCCCTGGTAGCGCAGCGGGACGGTGGCGCAGGCGGCGCTCAGCAGCAGCGGCGCCAGGACAATCGGGAGGCAGACTCGCACCCTAGAAGTTTAGACCCGGCCGGGTTCCCGACACAACTTCATCTATCCGCTCCCCGAGGCCGTCCGGCGGGCGGGGAGGGTAACGGCTCAGCGGGAGGGGAGCCGATCGAGCGGCACCGGGCGGCCAAACAGATAGCCCTGCAGCAGCGAGGCGCCGAGCTCCACCACCGAGTCGCGCTCCGCCTCGGTCTCGATGCCCTCGGCGATCACCTGAATCCCTTCGCCGTTGGCGAACTCAATGACGTGTCTGACCAGGCGCTCCAACCGCTTGTCGCTCAACGACCCCTTCACCAGCCCGCGGTGGATCCGGGCGAAGTCCGGCTCGAGGGAGGCGAGGGTATTGAGCCCCATGTAGTCGCTACCGAGGTCGTCCAGCGAGACGCGCAGGCCGGTCTCCCGCAGCTTCTTGAGCACCCCCCGGACGTGGACCTGGTTCTTGATCCGGTGGGTGTTGGTGAGCTCGAAGACGACCTGATGGGCGTGGCGTTGAACGACCTCGTCGAGCGCACAGAGCTCCGGGTCGTTGATCTCTTGTGGGTGCAGGTTGATGAACAGGAGCAGGTCATCATCGAGCTCATCGAGGGCGGTCACGGCTACGCGCCGCAGGATGCGTCCGAGGCGTCCGACCTTGCCGCAGGTCTCGGCGGCCGCAAGGAACTCGATCGGGTTCGCAAAGACCGGGTCCCGGGGCCGGCAAAGCGCCTCGTAGCCCACGACCCGGCCATCCTCCGCGGTGACCACCGGCTGGTAAACAAAATCGAAGCTCTCCTCCTCGAGGCTGCGCTCGAGGGAGCTGATCAACTCGGCGCTCATCAATGCGGCGCTGCCGGTGGTGGTGTTCTCCTGCAACACCGATTCGCTGCAGGCGACGATTCGGTTGCGGCCGGCCCGCTTGGCCGCGTAGAGGCAGCGATCGGCGATGTCGATCAGCTTGGTGCGCTCGGTGGCATCGATGGGATAGGCGGCGACGCCGATCGACAGGGTCTGCTGAACCGGCAGATCGAGCAGGCCAGCGCTGTGCTCCTCCATCAACTCCCGCAACCGCTCTGCCTTGGTGGCGGCGCCGTGCTTGGGCGTTTGGGGCAGGATGATGGCGAATTCATCGCCGCCGTAGCGGGCGGCGATGTCCTGGGCACGCAGCCGGAAGCTCATGTCCGACCTGCGCACCTCTCCCTGCAGGAGCGCGGCGAACCCAGCCAAGAGCTTGTCGCCGGTGAGGTGACCGTGGGTGTCGTTGACCGACTTGAAGTCGTCGAGGTCGATGAAGAGCAGACCGAATTCCTCCTCGTTGCGGTGGCTGCGCACGATCTCGCGGTCGAGGGCCTGTTGGAAGTAAGCGTGGTTGAAGAGTTTGGTGAGCGGGTCCCGGGTGGCGAGGGCTTCGAGCTCCTCGTTTTTCGTGCGGAGCTCCGTGACGAGATTCAGGTTGGCGCGGCGTAGGTTGATGAGCTCGAGCGCCCGAGCCACGCTGCGGCGGATCAGCTCCGTGTCGGCAAAGGGCTTTTGGATGTAGTCGGCCACGCCGAGCTTCATCGCCTCGACCGCGGATTCGAGCGAGGCATAGGCCGACATCATGATGATCTCGGAGTCGTGCTCGAGGGCGCGCACCCGGGCCGCCACCTGCAACCCGGTGCCGTCCGGCATGTTCTTGTCGGTGAGCACCACGTCGAAGGACCGATCCTCGAGCAGCGCGATCGCCTGGAGCGCCGAGCCAGCAAAGGTGAGCTGATAGCCATCCTCCTTGAGGATCAGCCCGATCAGCTCGCGAGTTAGCTCCTCGTCATCGACGATCAGAACGGTGGCTGCGGAGACGGGGGTGTTACTCATCGTAAGTCGGACGCCGCGGGGCTTAGCTCTCGCGGTCCCTCCCACGGACAAAGTTATGGGTTTCGTCGAGGCGTGTCAAAAAGAGGAAGCGGCCGGTGATCGTGGCTCGATTCGAAACAGGCGCCGGGCGTTCTCAGTGGTCCGCAGGCGGACCTCTTCGGGGTCGACAGCCTTGATGGCCGCGATCGTCTCGAGGCTTACCGCGACGTTCGCCGGCTCGTTGCGTTGATCCGGCTCGGGGCCGAGGACCGGGCTATCCGACTCGAGGGCGAGGGCCTCGAGCGGCAGCAGGCGCACCAACTTTTGCTTTTGCCGCGAGCGCACGACCGACGGCGGTATGGAGAAGATATAGCCGAGCTCCTCGGCGGCGGCCAGCGCGTGCCCGGCTTTGCCGTCAAAGGCGTGCATCAAGACGCGGCGGGCGCCGGCCTCACGCAGAACTTCGAGGGTGACCTTGCCCGCTGAGCGGCAGTGAACGTTGAGCGGCAGATCGAGCTCAGCAGCCAGGCTAGCCAGGCGGGCGAGGAATGCCCGTTGGGCGGCGCGCCGCGTCTCATCCTTCGTGACCCAGTAGTCGAGCCCGACTTCACCGATGGCGACGAGCCGCTGGCGTTGCTCTCGGATGAGGGTGCAGATCGCTTCGAGCTCCACCTCGCCCGGCGGTTCGTGGCGGTCGCCAAAGCGGTCCGGGTGCAGGCCGAGGGCTGGGCTCAACACGTCGGGGAAGCACTCGCAGATGTCGAGGGTCTTGTGGCTGTCGGCCCCGTCCTCGCTGACCACGATCACCCGATCGACGCCAGCCTTCCGAGCCCTGCCGATCACCGCCGCCCGGTCACCGTCGAACTCGCCGGCCCCGAGGTGGGCGTGGCAGTCGATCACGCCGGATCGTCCTCCGGCGCGCTGACGGCTTGCAGGGTGAGATCGTCGCCGATGATCTCCTGCACCGCGTTGATGAAGCCAGCATCGGCGTCGAGGAAGCGCAGGCCGATGCCGTCGTCGGCGTGGCGAATCACCTCGGCGCGGGCGAAGAAGATGTCATCCCCCCAGACCAGGGAAATTCGGCGCGATGATCCCAGCGGTGGTCGGGCCTCGGTGACGATGAAGACCCCTGAGCGGCTCAGGTCTAGCGTGCGCCCCACTGGCACCGGGACGCCACCATCATCCTTGGGCCCGCCGCCGATGAACAGGGTGACCGGATGGCGAGTGTCGCGTCTGATGGGCTTCATCGGGACTCACATTGTACGGCTGTGACGGTGGGGAGCAACCCCGTTGATTGCTGCGCGCCGGCCGTCGCACTATCCTAGCCGACGATGGCCCAGCGCCCCGAAATCGAGCCCGGCCTGGTGCGCGGCGAATTTTTCACGCACCTCGACGACGGCGGGTTGCGCTGCGATCTCTGCCCGAGGCTTTGTACGCTCCGGGATGGGCAGCGCGGTTTCTGTTTCGTGCGGCAGGCCCGCGGCGACGAGATCGTGCTGACCACCTACGGCCGCTCCACCGGCTTCTGCATCGACCCGATCGAAAAGAAGCCGTTGAATCACTTTTACCCCGGTACGCCGATCCTGTCCTTTGGCACCGCCGGTTGTAATCTAGGCTGCCGCTTCTGTCAGAACTGGGAGTCGAGCAAGGCGCGTCAAGTGGAGCTGATGTTGGCGCAGGCGAGCCCGGAGGCGATCGCCGAGCACGCCGAGCGCGCCGGTTGCCGGTCGGTGGCCTACACCTACAACGAACCGATCATCTTCCATGAGTACGCCATCGACACCGCCGCCGCTTGCCATGAGCGAGGCCTCGCTAACGTTGCGGTGACCGCGGGGTACATCACCAGCGAGGCCCGGCCGCGTTTCTTCGAGCACATGGATGGCGCCAACGTCGACCTCAAGGCCTTTAGCGAGCGTTTTTACCACGACCTCTGCGCCGCCAAGCTCGACCCGGTGCTCGACACCCTGCGCTATCTAGGGCAAGAGACCGATGTCTGGTTCGAGGTCACTACCCTGATCATCCCGGGGGAGAACGACGGCGAGGATGAGATCGCCCGGATGTGCGACTGGTTGGTGGACAACCTCGGACCCAACGTGCCGCTTCACTTCTCCGCCTTTCACCCCGACTTCAAGCTGATGGACACGCCACGCACCCCGACTACGACCCTCAGCCGCGCCCGGGCCCAGGCCCAGGCCGCGGGCCTGAAATTCGTCTACACCGGCAACGTCCACGATCCCGCCGGCCAGAGCACCCGTTGCCCGAGCTGCGATCATCTGCTGGTCGAGAGGGACTGGTATCAGATCGGCGCCTGGGGCCTCACCGACAGCGGTGCCTGCGCCGGGTGTGGCGCTGCGGTCCCCGGTAGGTTCGCCGGTGGGCCCGGTGACTGGGGGACCAAACGTCAACGACTAACTCTCTCCCGGTGAAGCTCATGCCCGCGGCACAGATTTGGACCAACGCCAACATCATCACCCTGGACGAAGCACAGCCGCGCGCCCGCGGCCTGTGCATCGAGGGGGGGGAGATCACCCTGGTGTTCGACGAGCCGCCGATCGGCTTGGAGGGCGAGCGCTTCGATCTCGGCGGCGCCGTGGTGTTGCCCGGGCTGGTCGATAGTCATTGCCACCTGCGCCTCGTGGGCCAGAACGAGCGCCACCTCGATCTGCGCGGCATCGGCACGCCGGATGAGATCGTGGCCATGGTGCGCGCCGAGGTCCGGGAGTTGCCGCCGGGCACGTGGATTCGCGGCCGGGGTTGGGATCAACAGATCTGGCCCGAGCCGGTGCTGCCGAGCGCGCGACTGCTCGACGACGCGGCCCCCGGGCATCCGGTTTGGCTCGAACGGATCGCCGGCCACTCGGTGTGGCTGAACACCGCTGCCCTGGCCCGATCCGGGATCACCGCCGCCACGCCGGATCCCGAGGGCGGGGAGATTATCCGTCACCCCGATGGCGAGCCGACCGGCGTGCTGATCGACAACGCCATCGACCTGGCGCGGGAGCGGTTGCCCTCCGAGACCGACGAAGAGCGCCGCGCCGACCTCGTCCAGGGCATCGCCCGGTGTCACGCGGCCGGGCTCACCGGCGTGCACGACATGGGGACGTCACCTGCGGAGCTGGTGCAGCTGCGCCTCATGGAGGAAGAGGAGCGGCTCGGGCTGCGCGTCACCTGCTACCTGTTCGGTGAGCCAGAGGAGCTCGCGCCGCTGTTGGCCACGGCGCCGAAGCGGGGGGGCTTGGTCCGGGTGGTCGGGGTCAAGCTGTTCACCGACGGGGCGCTCGGCTCCCACGGCGCGGCGTTGCTCGAACCGTACGGGGATCGGCCGCAGAGCTCTGGGTTGCTGTTGAACACCCCGGAGGAGCTCACCGCCCGCGCCGCCACCGTTCACGCCGCGGGGTATCAGCTCGCGGTGCACGCCATCGGGGATCGCGCCAACCGGATCGCCCTCGATGCGATCGTCGCGGCTCAGGACGGCGACAGCTCCCGCCGGCACCGGATCGAGCACGCCCAAATCCTGCACCCGGAGGACTGGCCGAGGCTCTCCTCCTCCGGCGTGGTGGCGAGCATGCAACCGATCCATCACGTCACCGACCTGGCATGGGCCGGGACTCGCCTCGGTGATGAGCGTCTGGCGGGGGCCTATGCCTGGCGTCGAATCCTCGACCAGGGGGTGCCCCTGGCGTTCGGCTCCGACGCGCCGGTGGCGAGTGAGAATCCCTGGCTCGGGATCCGGGCGGCGGCCACCCGGCGCGACACCGCCGGCGCACCATCAGACCAACGCTTGAGCGTCCGAGAGGCGCTGCTCGCCTACACCCGCGGCGCGGCCTACGCGACCGGGGACGACGACCCCGGTGTCATCCGCCCCGGGGCGCGGGCGGACCTGACCGTGGTGGATCGGGATCCAGAGGCGACTGATCCAGAGAAGCTCGGCGAGGTTCAAACGCTGCGGGTGGTAGTCGCTGGCCAGGAGGTCTTTCGGGCCCCCGGCGCCAGTTGAGCGCGGCTCAAACCGTGCGCACCACGCCCCCGCGGCGTGGGTCCCCGACTCCGTTGCCCTCGGCATCGACCGCGTGCACGCCGCCGAAGAAGAAGTTCGGCGCTTCGAAGACCACCGTCTTCGGGGCGAAACGTTGCAGCGCTTCGAGCAGCGCGGTCGGCATCTCGACGCCGCAACAGCGCCGCTCGATAAAGAGGGTGTCGCCTTCATAGTGCAGGCGTGGGGCCTGCACCGCGTCTACGATCGATTGGCCGCGCAGGATGTGGTGGACTATCACTTGCATCAGCGCGGTTCGGATCCGGTTGCTACCCCCTGAACCGAGCACCACCGCCGGGCGGCCGTCGCGTAGCACGACCGTCGGACACATCATCGAGGTCAGCCGCCGGCCGGCGGGGTGCTTGTGGAACCCGTGCGGGTGGAGATCCTCCTCGCCCATGAAGTTGTTGGCCATGGCGCCGGCGCCAGGCACCAGGTGGCCGCAGCCCTCGCCGTTGGAGGTGGTGATGCCGCAGGCCAGACCATCACTGTCGATTACGCTCAGGTGGGTGGTGCTGCCGGGATCGAGCCGGCCGGTGGGCATCGATTCCGGCCCCTCGCGCACGGTTCGCGCGAACGGCTCGCGCCAGCGGTCGACGTAGGCATCGCTCAGGAAACGCTCGGCCACGGCGTCGTCGCCGGCCTGCACCGCCGGGTCGAAGAGGTCGACCCGCGCCGCGTTGCAGACCGCCATCGCCGCCACCAAGTGCAATGCACATTGTGTGTCATTATGCCACACCGAGGCGGGGAGCACCTCCAGCAGTCGGAGGGTGAATGCCACCAGGGTTCCGCCGGAGGAGGGGGGTGGGTTGAGCAACGCCTCGCAATCGCCGACCACCGCGCGCACTGGGTCGCGACGAAAGACGGAGCAGTTGGCCAGATCCTCGCTGCCGATCCGGCCGTGGGGCGGTCCAAAGGTAGCCACCATCGTCTCCGGTTCGACCGGCCTCTTGCCCTGCCCGACGCGTCGCAACAGGCCAGCGAGATCGGGGTTACGGAAGGGATCGCCGGCGCGCAACAGGCGCCCCCCGGGGGCGAATAGGGCTTCGGTCGCCGGGGTGAGGCGCAGGATCGGCTCGAGTACGGTGATGAAGCCCTCGATGTTGGCCGAGATCGGCTCCCCCGCCTCCGCGAGGGCGGCGGCCGGGGCCGCGATTTGTTCGAGGGGCAGCCGGCCGTGATCGGCGTGCAGGCCGACGAGGCCCGGGAGCAGCGACGAGCAGGCGTAGGCGCCGCGACCCACGTGGAAATCCTGGCTGGTTTCCCCGAAGTCGACCGCTACCTTGTGAAAGTCGATCTCCTCGATGGGCGCCGAAGAGCTGAGCCCGGGGGCGTTGGCGAAGCTGTCATAGACCTGCGGCGGGATTCCGGGACCAGCCACGCTCGCGTAACCGCCGCCGTAGGGCGCGGTCAGCACCGGCTCGGCCACGAAGGCGGCGAAGTTGGCCGCCACCGCGGCGTCCACCGCATTGCCGCCGCGGCGCAGGATCTCGATCCCGACCCGCGCGGTGCGTTCGTCCCCGGCTGCGATGACTCCTACAGGCATGAGGCGGTGTCTCTATCCCGTGGTCGGCTGGCTGCCAAAATAAAAGTGACAGGGGGCGAGAAACATCACCGGCCCAAGGGGGGGGGGCAAAGGGGGCGTCAGTCATCCCCGCGGCTTGCCTCCGGCGGCGCACCTGCGTCGCCCTCGGCCTCACTGTCGCCCGCGCCCCCGGCCTCGCCCTGCCGGCGCCAGCCCTCGAGCCGTTCTCGGATCCCAGCCTCGGCGCCGTTGTCGCTGGGCTCGTAGTAACGCCGGCCGATCAGCTGCTCCGGGAGATAGTCCTCGGGCACATAGTGACCACTGAAGTTGTGCGGGTACTTGTAGGCCTTGCCATGGCCGAGTTGTTTGGCAAGTCCGGTGGGCGCGTTGCGCAGCTTGGGCGGCACCGGCAGCGGCCCCTGCTCGCGCACGTCCCGGCGCGCGGCACCATAGGCGGTGAGCGCCGCGTTCGATTTTGGGGCGCAGGCCAGATAGGTCGTCGCTTGGGTGAGCGGCAGCACGCCTTCGGGAAGGCCCACGAGCTCAAAGGCCTGAAGGGCATTGACCGCCACCTGTAGAGCGGTCGGATCGGCGTTGCCGATGTCTTCGCTGGCGAAGATCACCAGGCGGCGCAGGATGAAGCGCGGCTGCTCCCCGGCCTCGAGCATGCGCACCAACCAATAGACGGCGGCGTCCGGGTCAGAGCCGCGCAGGGATTTGATGAAGGCGCTGACCACGCCGTAGTGCTCGTCGCCGGCCCGGTCGTAGAGCAGCGCCTTGTGCTGGACCGCCTCTTCGACCAGCTCGACGCTGAGGGCCTCGGCGTCGGCCACCTCAGCCAGTTGGCAGGCGACCTCCAGCGTGTTCAAGGCCCGGCGGGCGTCGCCATGGCTGGCGGTGGCGATGGCGCGCAGGGATTCGTCGTCGGCGATGATCGCCTGGTTGGCCAGGCCGCGCTCGGCGTCGGTGAGGGCCCGACGCATGACGCGCATCAGGGCGTCGTCATCGAGACCCTCGAGCACGAATACCCGCAAGCGCGAAAGCAGCGCTGAGTTGAGCTCGAAGGAGGGGTTCTCGGTGGTGGCGCCGACCAGGGTCACCAACCCCGATTCGACGTGGGGGAGCAGCGCGTCCTGTTGAACCTTGTTGAAGCGGTGCAGCTCGTCGATGAACAGCACCGTGCGGCGGCGGTGGTAGTTGCGGCGCTCCTCGGCGCGACCCACCACCGCGCGCAGGTCGCGAACTCCGGACATCACCGCCGATAGGCTCTCGAACTCGGCTTCCAACAGATCAGCGAGCAGCCGAGCGTTGGTGGTCTTGCCGGTGCCCGGCGGACCCCAGAGGATCATCGAGGGGATCTCGCCGCGGGTGAGTAGACGGCGCAGGGCGCGTCCCTCACCCAGGATTTTTTCTTGGCCCTCGATCTCGTCGAGGCTGCGCGGTCGGATCCGGTCGGCGAGGGGTTTGGCCGCAAGGTTGCGCTCGGCGGCCGCAGCGAACAGGTCGCTGCTCACGGGCTCGGGTCCTCCTTGGGCTCGATCGCGGGCGTGTCGTCGGCAGGCGCGTCGTTGGCAGGCGTGTCGTCGGCAGGCGTGTCGTTGGCCGGTGCGTCGTTGGCCGGTGCGTCGTTGGCGGGTGCGTCGTTGGCGGGGGCGTTGTTGGCGGGTGCTTTGGCCGGCGCCTTGCGCTCCCGTGGCTGCCGCCAGGGCGCG
>JAUUZB010000755.1 GCA_030590185.1 Deltaproteobacteria bacterium | reverse complement strand
GGCTTCCGCTTCTCCACCTACGCCCACTGGTGGATCCGGCAGTCCATCGAGCGAGCCATCATCAACAAGGGCAGCCAGGTACGCCTGCCGGTGCACGTCATCGACTCCCGGCGTCAAATCGGTCGGGCCAAGAGCCGTCTCACCCAGGATCTCGGACGAGCCCCGACCACCACCGAGCTCGCCCGGTCCACGCGCCTGCCCCGCGCCAAGGTTGAGGAGATCGTGGGCGGCATCCAGCAGGATCCGGTCTCCCTCGACGAGTGCATCTCGGGCGATGACCCGCGCTGTTTCATCGAGTTGGTCAAGGACGAGGCGACCCCGCAGACCGACGAGAAGGTGATCGCCGACAACACCCATGGTCGGGTGCGTGAGCTGTTGCACCTGTTGAACCCCATCGAAAAGGACATCATTCGCCGGCGGTTTGGTTTGGATGATGACAGCGATCAGACCCTCGACGAGATCGGGAAGATCTACAACCTGTCGCGGGAGCGGGTCCGGCAGATCCAGGCCCAGGGCTTGATGAAGATGCGGCGGATGTGTGAGCGGCGGGAGATCAGTAGCCACTGAGGGTTGGGTCCGTCGCAGCCCGTGCCATTCTGCGACGGGTGTCTCATTCTGCGAAAAATCGGGGCCCGCAGGGGACTGTCTTCAGCAGCTTCGGCGTGGCCTCAATCTTGCTCCTCCAGCCGGGAACGACGTGCGCACGGGCGCCCGGCAACCAGGAGGAATACAATGAAGAGGATCCCAACCACCCTCGCGACCGTTAACCTCGACGGTGAGGATGTCTACCAGGAGATACCGGAGGAGCTGTTGCCGGACCTGGCGGCGGCCTTTGCCGAAGCCGAGCGCCTCGGGCCGGGGCTGGCGGACGAGGATTGCCCGATCTGCCGGATGCTGAAGGCCTCGGGCCTCCAGGGGTCAGGGCACGGCGGGTCCTCGACGGGGATGTCGGCTCGCTCGGGCGGGGGGCTCAACCGGGGCGAACGCCGGATCGAGGCGAGCCGGATGCGGCGCAAATTGAAGGGGAGGAGGGGCAGAGCGAGTTGACGGCTGGGGGGTTGGGTAATACTCTTACGGTAATACCCTACCCTAGGAGTGTACCCGTGCGGGTCACAACAAAAGGACAGGTCACCATTCCCTTGCCGGTGCGCAAGAAGATGGGGATCACGGCTCACTCCGAAGTCACCTTCGAAGAGGCTGAGGACGGGCGTTTCTTCCTCAAGAAGCTCCGCCCCCGCAGGGCCGAGGATAGTCGTTTCCGCACGGCACACCGTGGGCGCAAGCTGACGATGACGAGCGAAGAGATCCTCGAGCTGACGCGAGGCTAACGTGGCGGTCTTCCTGGTGGACTCGAGCGTTGTTCTGGATCTTGGGAACCCGGGATCGCGTTGGTTTGACTGGTCAGCTTCCGAGCTCGAGGAACAGGATCTGCTTCACAGCTTGATCATCAATCCGATCATCTACGCCGAAGTTTCGATCGGCTTCTCGAAGATCGAGAGCTGCGAGGCATTCATCGAGGCGTGCGGCTTCGGCACGGAGGAAATCCCGCGGGAGGCGCTGTTTCTGGCGGGTAAGGCCTTTCTGAACTATCGCCGGAGCCGTCGAGGAACGAAGGCGACGGCCCTCCCTGATTTCTTTATCGGGGCCCACGCGGCGGTTGGGGGGTACGGAATCATCACCAGGGATCCGGGAAGGATCAAAAGCTACTTCCCGACCGTGCGGGTCGTCTCACCCGGATGATCGGGTGCCGGCTGGTCCCTGAGGGTCGAGCCTTCTAGAGCCCCTCCGACCCGGTGGCGGCGATGAGGAAGTCGATCTCCTCCGGCATCTCCTCCACGGTGAAATCGAGGATCTCGGCGATGGTCTGCATGGCGCCGTCGTAGTCGAAGGCGCCGGTATCGACCAGGATTTCGGCGATGTCGGCCGGCCGGATCTGGCCGGTGACCTCGAGCTCGCGGGCGGCGGAACCCCCGCCCTCCCCTACCGTGATCTCGGCCTGGTAGATGGTGATCTCCCCCGGACCGATATCGAGGGCCAGGTCGTCGGGGCCGGAGCTGTTGCCGTCACGACCACGCCGCACCAGGCTGCCCTTGGCCGCCAGGTTGGTCGAGTCGTCGAGGCGCCCGAGCACCAGGAACGGCTCGCCGTCGTGGCCGAGGCCGATGGCAAAACCGGGCAGGAGCAGCTCGATCAGGACCACCCCAGGCTCGTCGGGCTCCCGGACCTCCAGGTCACCCTTGGGAAACACAAAGCGCCGCTCCACCACCGCCACCGCATCTCGGTGATTGATCACCGCGGTCGGCAGGGTCGCGGTGAGACTCCATTCGTAGAGGCCCTCGGCGGCGTAGGTGTGGGGGGCCAGCGATGGCGCGACGCTGCCGTCCCCGTAGTCGACCTCGAGCTCATCGATCTCGTCCGCCACCAGGGTGACCACCAGCGGTGTGTTCTGCGGCAAGACGCGTGCGTTGACCTGGACCAGCTCCAAGCCCTCGCCGAACAGCGCCGCGAGCTGATCGTCGGACCGGGTCCAATAGAAGAGACGGTGGGTGCGGGATAGATAGCGGAAGGGATAGGTGGTCTGGTTTTCGATGGCGCCCTCGGTGCCGATCTCATCCCCGAGGATGGTGAGCGCCTCCGGGTAGCGATAATCGGCCTCCCGGTCCCGCACCACCTCGCGCGCCTCATCGGTGATCGATCGGGCGAGGTCGACCCGGGTGGCGGCTCGACCCACGGCACCGAGATCGGCGGCCCCGAGGGCGGCGCGCAGATCGACCGCCGTCTCGTAGACCTCGGCGGCGTGCTCAGCGCGCAAGCCGAAGATGCGCAGGCCGTCGCGCACCTCGCGCACCCAGGGGGCCTGGTGATCGTCCTGGAGGGGCAGGATCAGCTCCACCTCGACGGCCCAGCTCTCGTAGGCGGCGGCCATGGCGCGTAGGGGGGCCAGGCTGTTGGTCTGCAGGGCGGCGACCTCGGCAGCGCTGTAGAGTAAGATCTCCCCGGGCGCCGGCGGCAGCGGATGGAACTCGATGCCGGCCTCGAAGGCGAGCTCGGTCTCGTCGTCGCTGCCCACCAGGAAACGAATCAGCTCCGGATCGCGCATGTCGACCGCCTGGCGCTCGGCGACCTCCTCGAGCACCCGCCGCACCACCTCCCCCCGCTCCATGATGGCGGTGAAATCGTCGAGGCAATCGAGGTAGCCGTAGTCGAGGTCCCAGCTCTGCTGGGCGAAGCACCAATCGATCAACCAGTAACCCCACTCCTGCCCCGAGGAAAAAATGTGGTGGGAGGTGACGCCGGTGGTGGCGCCTTCGTGGCTGGCGATCAGCGGCCGCAGGATCTCGACGTCACGGTCGCGGGCCTCGAGGGTCACCGGAGCCAGGTAGAGCGGCACCGGTAGGTCGAAGGTCAACCACCAGCTGTTCTCCGGGTAGTACTGGATGCGTCGGACCTGGGACTGCTCGGCGATCCATTGGCGCTGGTGGTTGAAATCAATGTTGCCGTAGACCGGCGCCGCCCGGTCGAGGCCGTAGAACATCAACAGGTGAACGCTAACCCCGAGGGCCGGTGGTGCAAATTGCGGCAGGTCGTAGAAGCGCACGCCATAGTTCTCGGTTGGCTCGCCGTGGGTGCCGTGGTTGGTGGCCCACTGCTCG
>JAUUZB010000238.1 GCA_030590185.1 Deltaproteobacteria bacterium | reverse complement strand
GATACTGCGTCGACATGATCCGGTAGTTCAAATAGTCCTCGTTGACGACCTCCTCGAGCCCTTGAGCGATCGCCTCGAGGTCACGTCCGGCGAGGCCACCGTAGGTCGGGAAACCCTCGGTCAGGATCAGCAGGTCTTTCTGCCGCCGCGCCAAGGACGGATCGCGCATGGCGAGGAATCCGCCGATGTTGGCGAGGCCGTCTTTCTTTGCCGACATGGTGCAGCCGTCGGCCAGGTCGCACATCTCCCGGACGATCTCGGGCACGCTGCGGTCGGCGTACCCCGGCTCGCGCAGCTTGATGAAATAGGCGTTCTCCGCGAACCTGCAGGCGTCCAGGTAAAACGGCGTGTCATGCTCGCGGCAGATCGCGGCCGCCGCCTTGAGGTTTTCCATGGAGACCGGTTGGCCGCCGCCGGTGTTGTTGGTGACGGTCATCATCACCAACGGGATCTTCTCCTTGCCGTGCTCGGCAAAGACGCGCTCCAGGCCGTCGAGATCCATGTTGCCCTTGAAATCGGCCGGGGTTGCGAGGTCGGCCGCCTCGGCGCAGGGTAGATCGATGGCGATGCCGCCTACCGCTTCGACGTTCGCTCGGGTGGTGTCGAAGTGGCTGTTGTTCGGTACCACCTCCCCGGGTTTGACCACGACCGAGAAGAGGATGCGCTCGGCCGCCCGGCCCTGGTGGGTCGGGATCACGTCGGGGAAACCCATCAGATCCTTGACCGCCGCCTCGAAGCGGAAAAAGGACGGGCTGCCGGCGTAGGACTCATCGCCGCGCATGGCCGCCCCCCACTGGGCGGCGCTCATGGCGCCGGTGCCGCTGTCGGTGAGCAGGTCGATCAACACATCATCAGACCGCAGCCGAAAAACGTTGTAGCCGGCCTCTTCGATGGCGGCGTCCCGTTGGGCTGGGGTGGTCATCCGAATCCGCTCGACGCTCTTGATCCGGAAGGGCTCGATGGTCGTTTTGAATCCCTCGGGCTGGGGCACGGCAAACTCCAAACTCGCGGCCGGTGAAGCTCGGTCGCTGGTGGTCGTGGCCTACATGCGGCCTGTCGCACGGTCAAGCGCCGCTGCGCTGGCTGACCGGTTGCGGATTCGTTATGCTGCCGCTCCTTCGATGCTGAACGCCCGGGCCTCGATCGGCAGTCACGACATCCTCGTCGTGGTGGTCGACACTCTCCGCGACGACGTGGCGCGGGACTGCCTCGCTCGGGGTGAGACCCCGAACCTCGCGCGCCTCCTGCCCGGGGGCACCTGGGAGCGCCGCCACTCCCCGGGGAGCTTCACCCTGTCGGCCCACCAGGCATTCTTCGCCGGCTTTTTCCCCACCCCGGCCCGCCCCGGCAAGCACCCCCGACTGTTTGACCTGCGCTTCGAGGGCAGCGAAACGACCGGGGAGCAGACCGCGGTGCTCGACGCGCCGGACATCGTGCACGGCCTGGCCGACGCCGGCTATCACACCCTGTGCATCGGCGGAGTCGGGTTCTTCAACCCGAGCTCGGCCCTCGGCCGGGTGCTGCCCGGCATGTTCGCTGAGAGCCACTGGTCGCCGGAGCTCGGGGTCACGGATCCAGACTCGACCCAGAACCAGATCGAGCTCGCCCGCGCGCGGCTGGCCGAGCTGCCGGTTGAGCAACGAGTCTTTTTGTTCCTGAACGTCTCGGCCCTGCACCAACCGAACCACCACTACCTGGAGGGGGCCAGCGAGGATAGCCTCGCCAGCCACGCCGCGGCCCTGCGTTACGTCGACCAACAACTGCCGCCCCTGTTCGATGCCCTCGCGCGCCGCGGCCCGACCCTCGGCATCATCTGCTCGGACCATGGCACCGCCTATGGCGAAGAGGGATTCCACGGCCACCGCCTGGGCCACCCGAGCGTATGGGATGTGCCGTACGCCGAGTTGATCCTGCCCGGGGAGAAACGATGAGCGGCGCGACGGTCAACCCCAGGGTCAACCTTGGCGACGACGTCGTCCCGCGCCCTACCCTCGAGGAGCTCTTAGCCCGCGGCGAGAGCTTCGTCTCCTACACCTACAGCTACCCGCACAAAACGGCCTACCGTCCCTTGGCGAGGAGGCGTCCGCTGCGCGAGCTCTGGGCCGGGGAACGAACCGACGCGCTCTTTCTTTATTTTCACGTGCCGTTCTGCGAGGCGCGCTGCGGCTACTGCAATCTGTTCAGCCACGCCCGCAACGATCACCAGCTCGCGGCCCGGTACGTCTCTACCCTCGAGCGCCAAGCCGCGGGGATCCGCCAGGCGCTCGACGACCCGCGCTTCGCCCGCGTGGCCATTGGCGGCGGCACGCCGACGAGCTTGTCCGTGACCGAGCTCACCGAGATCTTTGATCTCGCCGAGGAGGGCCTCGGCGCCTCCCTGCGCGATCTGCCAGTCTCCCTCGAGACCTCACCGGCTACGGTCACCACCGACAAGCTGTCGCTCATCGTCGAGCGCGGTGTCGATCGGATCAGCATCGGCGTGCAGAGCTTCGACGATGGCGAGCTCGCTGCGATCGGTCGCGGCCAGGATCGCGCCCTGATTGCCACCGCCCTCGATCAACTGCGGCGTTTCGATTTCCCGACCCTCAACATCGATCTGATCTACGGCATTCCAGGTCAGACCGTCCTGTCGTGGGAGGCGAGCCTGCGCAGCGCCCTGGAATGGCGACCGGAGGAGCTCTACCTCTACCCCCTGTACGTGCGGCCGCTCACCGGCCTCGGCCGAGATACGCAGACCGGGGTCGACCAACGCCTGACGCTCTATCGAGCCGGCCGGGATCTGCTGCGCGCCAGCGGCTACGACCAGGTCTCGATGCGGATGTTCCGCCGCCGGGACTCCGGGAGCGTTGAGGGCCCAGTCTACTGCTGCCAGGAGGACGGCATGATCGGGCTCGGATGTGGCGCCCGTTCCTACACCACAGGCCTGCACTACTCGGACGAATGGGCGGTGGGCGCCACCGGCGTGCACGCCATCCTCGACCAGTGGACCCGCCGCCCCGACCAGGACTTCGCGTCCGCCTGGTACGGCTTCGACCTCGACGACCGGGACCAACGGATCCGCTACCTTCTCAAGTCCCTGTTCCGGAGCGAAGGACTCGACCTCGCGACCTACCGGACGCGCTTTGGCAGCGAGGCGTACGACGACCATCCTGATCTGGACGCGCTCGCCAGTTTCGAATTGATCGAGGCGCGGGGCGAACGGCTGGTGCCAACCGAACGAGGACTCGAGCTCTCCGACTGCCTCGGGCCGTGGCTCTACTCAGAACGGGTGCGCAATCTCATGGGGGACTTCCGGCTGCGGTGAGGTCCCGCGGGCCACGGTCGCGCTGATGCTGTCGCTCCTCTACCGGGGCCCGCTAGAGAGCTGCAACTACAGCTGTGACTACTGTCCCTTCAGCCACGCTCGCGAGAGCCGCGAGGCGCTGGCACGGGACGAGGCTGCCTTGACGCGTTTCGTCGGCTGGGTACGAGGGCGAGCCGAGCCCCTCGGCATCCTGTTCACCCCTCGGGGCGAGGGCCTGACCCGCGAATGGTATCGCCGGGCGATGGTTGAGCTCAGTCACCTCCCGGCGGTGCGCAGGGTGGTCATTCAATCGAACGGCTCTGGCGATCTGAGCTGGGTGGCCCGAGCGGATCGCACCCGCCTCGCCCTGTGGCTGAGCTTTCATCCGGCGCAGGTGGCGATGGATCGTTTCCTCGCCAAATGCCGCACCCTCATCGACCTCGGCGCCCGGTTCAGCGTCGGCATGGTGGGAACCCGGGAACAGATCGAAATCGTTGAGCGGCTGCGCGGCGCCCTCCCCCGCGAGGTCTACCTCTGGGTCAATGCCTTCAAGGACGGCGGGCCGGGCTACTACTCCCAGCAAGAGGTCGGGAGGTTGATCCGAATCGACCCGCTTTTTCGCCACAGCCTCCGCGCCCACGCCTCCGCCGGTCAACCCTGTCGAACCGGCGCGTCGGTGTTCAGCGTCGATGGCCAAGGGGACGTCCGCCGCTGCCACTTCGTCGACGCCGTGCTCGGCAACCTCTACCGGGACGATGTCGCGGCCCTACGCGACGATCGTGGCTGCCCCAACCGCGAATGTGACTGCCACATCGGCTACGTCCATCTCAAAACCCTCAACCTCCATAAAATTTTTGCCGGGGGCCTGTTGGAGCGGATCCCGGCGGACCCGATTTGGACTGACAAGGGCGTGGCAAAGCCTATATAAAGGTGGCGCCCGAATTCGGGCGGATGATGATGTGACCCCAGAACGCTTCTTCATGGTCGGCATTCCGTCGATGGTCTCCCAGGGCGCCGAGCGCTTCTTGGCCATGACCGGCATCATCGCGGTGGAAATCCGCGGCCAGGGCGCCTGGACGATCCACTTCGGGCGGCTCGACGAGCCGGTCAGCGAGGGGACCGATCCCAAGGCCGACCTCTTTTTGGTCTTCAGCGAAGGGGCCTTCAGCGACTTTCTCGCCGGGCGGCTCAACGGCGGCAAGGCCATGGCGGCCGGCGAGCTCACCTTCTCCGGCGACCCCTCCCATCTCGAAAAACTCGGTTACCTGCTCTCGACGGGGGGCTCCCCCTTAGCCACCCGCTTGGGCGCAATCGGATAGCAATAAACTCAACCCGGGAGAACTCAGATGCCACGCCTCGCCAAGGCTGACGTCCACGCCGCGCTGATTCAGGCGGCCAACCACATCAAAGACGCTTCGAAGCCGGACGGTATCGCTAGCCGGGCGGACATCAAGAAGACGCTCGGCAAGCTCGAGGGCACCGAGCGCGCCCTGGTCGACATGTTCTATCGCTTCATCGACCACCGCGACGCGGCCCCCGGCGCCCGGGTGACCGCCAAGGACATCGACAAGGCGATCGACTACGCCAAGGAAAAGTTGATCAACGCCTATGACCTCAACAACAACGGTCTCTCGGCGTCCGAGATCACCGAGATGTCGCGCACCGGACAGCTCGCGACCAAGCTGGCGCGCGAGATGAAAGCGGTAGCCCCAGGAGGTCGCGGTCCGGCGGCCTTGGGCGCTGAGCTAAAAAAGGCGGTCGCCGACGGCTATTGCACCATCACCTGGGAGGAGGGCTTCATCAAGGAAGCCCGGGTCCACACCGGCTGGGACAATCAGGGGTTGAGCACCGCGGACCAGCTCGCGGCGATCCTAGCGCTGCCCGAAGCCGCCAAGATGGAGGGGCTCAAGATCGGCCTCGCCGACAGCGACGGCATGAACGAATACGGTGCGATCCTCACCTCCCTCGAGCAGGCTGGGCCCTTAGCGGCGCTCGAGGATCTGAAAATCGGCGACTACGAGTACTCGAACGACACCGAGATCTCGTGGGTCACGGTCGGCAACATCGGCGGCGTCCTGAACGCGGCCCCAAACCTCAAAAACCTCCACGTTGTGGGCGGCGGCAGTGAGCTCGGTCGGGTAAGCCACGAGCACCTCGAATCCCTGACCCTCGAGTCGGGCGGGCTGCCGGGCAGCACGGTCGCCAACCTCAGTCACGCCGAGCTACCGAATCTCGAGAAGCTCGAGGTCTGGTTCGGCGCCGAGGAGTACGGCTCGGGCGGCAACGCCGGCATGCTCGCCGGCATGCTCGGGGGCACGAACCTGCCCAAGCTCCGGGAGCTGGGCCTCAAGAACGGCGAGTTCCAAAACGACGTGGCGAAGGCGCTGGCCAACGCACCGATCCTCGCGCAGCTCGAACGGCTCGATCTCTCCATGGGAACCCTCAGCGACGACGGTGCCCAGGCGATCCTCGACAAAGCCGCGGCCTTCGCGCACCTGCAGGCCCTCGACCTCAGTGAGAACTTCATCAGCGAGGCAAAGGCGGCGGAGGTCGTGGCGGCGCTCCCCAAGGCCACCATCGGTGAGTCCAAGGATCAGTGGGGCGACCCGGGCGACTACAGCTACTTCTACGTCTCGGTCGGCGAATAGGCGGTGACCACGGATCGGCCGTTTCTCATCGTCGGCAACGTTGAGAACCGGCGGGTTCAGATGTTTGTCGCGGCCCTGCGCGCGCTGAGCCAACCGGCGCCGGAGATCATCGGTCACCTGGAGTTACTCCAGGATCCGGCCCGGCTCCTGAGTCTGCCGGATGAGCCGCGGCTGGTGCGCATCGACGCGACCGGGGAGAGCGCCGAGGTGGAGGATGCGCTGCTCCGCCTCGGGTATGAGAGCGCCAGCACCGCCGGGGTGTCCTCGGTGTCGCCCGCGGGGCTGACCGCCGCGCCCGTACAGCACGGGGAGATCCGCTGCCCCCATCAGCGGCACCTCGGCTTCTCGAGCTATCTGACGAGCCTGGGTGTTGGCTTCGCCCAACGGCCGAGCTGGACGCTGCTCTCTCCGCTGGCGAGCCTCGCCGAGCTCTTCGACAAACGAGCGACCTCCCGCCGCTACGCCGGGCTCGGATTGCCAGTGCCGGAGTTCATCGATGCCGAGCTGCGCGACCCTAACCAGCTGCGTGAGACGATGCGCGACCGCGGTTGGCGCGCCGCCTTCATCAAGCTATCGAGCGCCTCCTCCGCTTCGTGCCTGGCGATTTACCAGCCGGGGCCGAACGTCCTGATGACCACCAT
>JAUUZB010000485.1 GCA_030590185.1 Deltaproteobacteria bacterium | reverse complement strand
GGGACGACCGTCAACGATCCGGTCTCGCCCGACGACAGGCTCGCCTCGGGGCGTCCGAGTGGACGCAGGCGGGTCGGTGGGAGCTGCGCGCGACCCGGCCGGATCGCGGTCAGGCGATAGGTGAGGCGCCGCTCACCCTTGAGCGTCGGCAGATAGAAGGTCAGGTTCTCGCCGAGGTGGTAGCCGGCGATGACGCCGCTCTCGACCAGGCGGTCCAGGGAGCTCCGATCGACCCGGGCGTTGGCGGGGATGGGCTCTTCGACCGCCAGCCGGCCCGTGGGCCGCTCGGCGGTGATGGTGAGCGCCACGGAGATCGCGCCGCCCAGTTTTGCCGGGCCTTTCCCGAGCTCGCGCGTCGCCGTCAAGCCCTGGCCGGTCGCCTTGGCGGTCCAGGTCGTCCGCTCCAACGTCACCGCGGGCGTCATGGTGCCGCTGTAGCGCACGGCTAGCGCGTTTGGCCCTGGTTTTAGGTATCGGGTGAGATCAAAGCGAGCCAGGCCGAGCGCCGAGGTAAAGGGATCGGCGGGGTTGATGGTCGACTTCTTGATGGCGACGCCATTGAGCTCGATGGTCACGCTGGCGCGCTGCGGTTCGGCCGCCACCGGCGGTAACACGGACAGGGCACGCACCACGGCGATCCTCCCGGCGGCGCTGTGCCAACCGTCGAGGCTCGAGCGGGTCACGAGTAGGTGTTGAATCGCCTCGCGTCGCAACGGCGCCGCGCGCTCCGCAGCGAAGATGTGGAGCAGCTCGATCGCCGCCGCCGTGGCCTCGAGGGAGCCGTCCAGCGCTTCGAACCAGGAGGGTTCCCAGTGACCTAGCCGGCGGACCTCGAGGAGACGTCGAACGTAACGCCGCGCCACCACGCCCTCGAGCGGCATGCCCATGAAGTTCGATTCGTAGGCCAGCATGCCCAGGCCAGCGTTGGCGATGGTCAGCGGATCGTTGGTCAGGTTGACGAAGGTGCCGACCGCCTCGCGCAGGCGCTCGAACTCGCCGGTGAGTTGCATCGGCACCGAGTCCTGACCGGCCTCGGCCATGATCCGAAACAGCTGGGCGGTCAGGCCCATGCGCCGCTCGACCCGTTCCCCCGGCCACCAGGCGACGTCGTCGACCGCGACCAGGCTCTTGCGGTTGAGGCTCTTTAGGATCCTGGCTCCGCTGGCGGCCAAGGTTTCCGCCGTGACCGGGAAGCCGGTGAGGCGTGCCGCGGTCAAGCCCTCGAGGGCGCGGCCGGTGAGGGCGGGGCTGAACGCACCGCTGCGCAGGAAGCTATAACCGCCGGAGCCGTCGTGGCTGCAGGATAGCAGCACCAGATCCTCGGCGATGGCGTTGCGCAGGACCAGGGCGTGCGCCTCGGTGAGGGCACCTTGGGCAGCCAGAAAGTTGGCCAAACGGAAGGCCAGGGCAGCCCTGGAGCCGGGGGTCTCGCGGAAGGCGTCGGCACCTAGGGCCGTGTCGGGCAGTAGGGTGCTGAGGTCGTGCGCCGCGGCGCCATGGCCCGGGAACACCAAACCGACCCGTGCCGTGGTGGACGCGTCCGCCGCGATGGTCGCGGTGAAGGCCTGCCCGCGGCGGGTCTCGCCGGTGATGATCTCCGTGCGGGGCGCGCCGGCCGGCAGAACGAACAGTCGCCGCCGCTCCGTGTCGGTGAGGCGTGGCGCCTTGGCTTCGACCTCATAGAGGACCGCTCCCAGCCGCGTCGGACTGACTCTAAATGGGACACCAACCACCCCGCCCGCCGGCACCTCGACGGCGTGGCTGGCTGGCCCGGTGATCGTGAGCCCAGCGGAGCGCAGGGAGAGGGTGGCTTCGACAGGGCTGGTGCCGAGGTTCTGCACCGCGGCGCGCACGTCGATCGCATCCCCGAGGCGTAGGGTCGCGGGCAGGTCGGAGCGCGCGAACAGTGGCTGGGTGACTGGCAGGTCCTGGCGGGTCCAACCAATGCCGCCGCGTTGATCACTGGCGACGACCGTGATCGCTTGCCGGGTGATGGCGTCCGGGAGCTCGACCTGGAAGCTCAAGCGGCCCGACCTTGCCTCGAGCTCGTCGATCCAGAGGGCGGTCTCTGGAAAGCGGGTGCGCAGGGTGATCTGCGCGGCCTCGGCAGCGGTCGGTGCCGGGGCGGCCGGCGAGGTGCCCGAGCCACCGCCGAGGGCTTCACTGCGGCGGGCCGGAGCCGGGACGCCGTCGAGGGAAGCCAATGGTGCCACCGAGATTGCCTTGGACGTCTTCTTGGGAGCCGCGCCGCCCAACCCGCCGCCCGCCGCGCCCCCATCGCCATCGTCGTAGTCCGCGAAGTCGTCTGGCTCGGAGTCCTCTGCCCCCGCCATGAAGCCGAAGGGTGGCAGGGCGATGTCCATACGGTCCACCCCCCAGTTGCGGGAGACCACCGGCCAGGTGAGGATTTTGGCTCCGGTGGTCGCCAGGACCTTGAGCTCCGGGTTGTAGAAGCGGGCGGTGGGCGGGATCTCGAGCGGGTCGAGCAACGAGAGCAGAGCGGCATCGACCACGGCGGCGCCCACCGCGGCCGTGCGACCGCGGCCGGCCGGATCGGTGACTCGGCCGGTCACGTTAATAGTCTGGCCCGGCCGCGCCGAGGCGGGCAGACCGGAGAGGGTAACGGTGAGGGTCCTGTCCGGCTCGACCGTGATCTGTTGCCCTTCGGTTAGCAAGCCGACGTTGCTGGCTTTGGTCTCCCCGTCGCTCTGCTTGGCCGCGCAGAACAGGGTCAGCAGCATTGTCCCCCAGGTCGGCGCCGTGAAGCTGCCGCGGGCCACCCAGCCGGCCCCTTGGCGTGACAACGGCAGGGCAAAGGCAGAGACCAGCGCGCCGGAGGCGTCGACCACGTCGCCATGAACCACGCTCTCCACCGGCTCAAAGTCGGGATCGATGAGCACCTCGATGGGCACCCGTCGCCGCTCGCGTACCACCGGGGTCTCGACCTTAGAGAGCATCGGTTTGTGCTCGATGGCGTGGAGGTTGATGGTCGCGAGCGGCTCGTCGACATCGTCGACCAGGGCCTCCACGTACGCCCCGTCCCGTGAGACGCTGACGTTGAACAGGGCGATGCCCATGGCGTTGGTTCTGCCCGGCTTGGGTGGGTCGCCCGGCTCGGTGAACAGTCGAACCCTCGTATCTCGCAGGGGCACGCCGTCGAGGTCGACTAATTTCACCTGCAGCTTGGCGGTCTCGCCCGGCACGTACGCATCCTTGTCCGTCTCCAGCACGCAGGTGTAGGGCCGCGCCGCCAGCAGGATATCCCGGCGCAGGGTATCGGTTCGGCCCGAGGCATCGGTGGCCGCGATCACCACGGCGAAGGTGGCACCGTCACCGGCGGCGGTTTTCAGGCGACCGAGTTTCTTTTCGCTAACGGTGAAGCCGTAGGCAGCAGACCCGTCGATGGGGCGGCGTTGGCTGAACCAGGTTCGTCCACCGTGCTCCACGGTAACGCTCAACTCACCGCTCGCTGGGGGCTGACCTACGAAGGCGGTCAGGTTGACCGAGAAGGCCAGGGTCGTCTCGTCCAGGGACAGGTAGCGTTTTAGGTCGTGCTCGATGTTGATTACGGGCGGCACCACCCGCTCCACCCGCAGGCGGGTAGTGGCCCGCGCCCCGCCGAACATCACCGCGAGCTCATAGCGCCCCTCTGGCAATGACTCTGGCAGCGGAACTTCGAAGCCGCCGGTTCCGTAGGCGCTGGTGGCGAACGTACCGCCGCCCATCAGGCGGCCGTTGGCGTCGAGCAGGTGCAGCTCCACCTGCTCGTCGACGATCGGCTCGAAATCACCGCGCAATCGCCAGGCGATGCTGCGGACCCGGATGGTTTGTCCCGGGCTGTAGATGCCGCGGTCTGTATAGACGTAGAGCTGCGCGCTCTCGAACTCCGGCGTGCGCGCGTAGGCCTCGAACTCGACGGCGCCCAGGTAACGCACGCCGCCGCGGTCGTAGATCCCGCGCAGGACCTTGTAGCCGTCGAGGTACGCCTCCGGCGGTTCCTCCCCCTCGCCATCCCATTCGGGGCGGGGCACGTTGCGGAATACCAGGACACCGCGGGAGTCGGTGGTGCCAACCTGTTGGTCGTTGGTGAAGATCTTGGCGCCGGCCGCGGGTGAGAAGTCCGGTCGATAGGCCACCACGTGCACGTAGGAGCCGAGGCCGCTCCAGATCTCATAGGGGGTGTCGGCCACCAGGTAGAGCCGCCCGGTCTTCTTGCGCGGCTTGCCGTCACGCCCCTTCATCGTGGCGCGGAACGATGGTGCGTTGCTTGGCGCGGCGCGCCCGATCAATACGGGTTTGAGCGCCTCCTGGCCAAGGGCCGGGGCGGCCACCCCGGTTGAGGTCAACAGCCCAACGAGGGAGAGCAGCCTGGCGAGCGATCGAGCCATCCCTGCCCTGACCCTATCACGGTCGTCCCCGTAGGCCTCGTTTTCTGGCCCCAGATTGGGCTATGTCTATGACCATGGTGGCGCTGGCCGCCGCCAGCCTTTCCCGGGGGAAATTATGCGAGTCTCGTGTTGGTCTTGGTTGAGTCTGCTCGGGCTCTGCTGCGCCTGCACCACTTTCTGGCAAGCGGAGCTCCACGATCTCGACGAGCGCTCCATGGCCGATCCCAGCGCGCCCTTCATCAAGGCACACGTCGTCGGGGGCGAGGTTTTTGTTCTCAAGGGCTGGAACATTTCCGAGCCGGATGAG
>JAUUZB010000957.1 GCA_030590185.1 Deltaproteobacteria bacterium | reverse complement strand
GTGACGGCATCGGTAATGGCAGCTGCACGGCCCGGGCCGCCGATGGCTGCGATCTCACTTGTCAGGTCGAGCCCCATTGGAGCTGCAACAACCAAGTCGTGCCGAGCGTCTGCTTCCTGTGCGGCGATGGTGAGACCACGACGCAAGGGGACGTCGTCGAGGCCTGTGACGACGGTGGTTGGTGCTCCGACGGAACCACGTCATGCACTACCCCAATCGACTGTGACGGCGCCAATGACGGGATCTGCGCCGGGCGGGATGCCGATGGCTGCTCGGCGATCTGCGAGGTGGAAGCCAACTACAGCTGCGACAACCTGGCGTCACCGAGTCAGTGCTTCCTGTGCGGTGACGGGGTAAACGACGTCACCGAGAGCTGCGACGACGGCGACTACGATCCCTGCACCCCGCCCTGCAACGCGGATTGCTCCGGCCCCGCCAACCGCTGCGGGGATGGGACCATCGCCTGCGGCGAGCTCTGCGACGACATCGCCCTGGACAGCTTGGCCTGTGATGACTTCGGGTTCGATGGCGGCATACTGGCGTGTGCTGCGACCTGTGGCTACGAGACCAATGCGTGTCTCTGCGGTGCCACGGCCGACACCGATGGCGACGGCGACTGCGATGCGATCGACGATGATGACGACAATGACGGCTGCCCTGATGTCGTGGATCCGGATCCGTTGAACCTGGCGGGGGCGGAGCCGCGGTTGAGGGTCCTCTTGGTGGCGTTCGAGGTGGACACGGGCACCGGCGGCGTCGAGCTCACGCCCTCAGACGAGGCCATCCGAACTCTGGTGACGGACGCCGGTCACGACGTGACGATTTTTGAAGAGAACGAGGGTTGCAGCACGAACACCGACGTGGCGTCGTTTTATACGGGGCTCGATTTGAACGCCTACGACGTGATTTTGGTTTCTGGATCGTGCGACCCAGACCACTTCGTGCCGGCTCCGGCTGCGGCCGATCCTGAGCCGAGCTACTTGAATGGCCTCAACATCGGTGTGGTCGCCATCCCGCCCGGCTTGTGGGACAACCTCCTGCTCGCCACGGGCAATGGAATTTCCCAGAATGAGACCACGGTCGATATCACCGACAGCTCCCACTATATCACCCAGGGGCTCACCGTCGCTGATCTGGCGGTGCTCAGCGGCGCGGGATCGGCGACCGTACAAATAGGCATTCTCTTCCCGGGTGCGGACCTCGCCGCTGGCGTAGATATGCTCGCGAGCCACACCGGCGGGGCTTGGCCGGCCATCGCCGTGGCTGATACGGGCGCCGACCTATTGAACAGCGCGACAGCGGCGAATCGCCGCGTAGCCTTCGGCATTGGCAGCGCCGTGGAGTTCACCAATGACGCCAAGCTCCTGCTCCTGCGCAGCCTGCTCTGGGCCGCCGGCTCAAACGGGATCGGCGGCACCGACGTGGACGGGATCGGCGCCGACTGCGATACCTGCGCTGCGATTTATGATCCGGACCAGATCGACTGGGACGGAGATGGCTACGGCGATGCCTGTGATTGTGATTCCAGGGTGTCCGAGTGCAACCTGGATTGCGATACGAACACCGACCTGGTGGATGAATTCTCGGCAACTGGGTATGTAGTACCCGACTGCTATGAGGTGGCTTGCGGCTCGGATCCCGCGCGCGGCAACGCGGAGACGGGCAACCTCCTCGATGATTGCTTCTGGGCCGACGGCTCGACGGACCGAACTTTTGTGGACGCCATTGCCCGCAGCAAGGTCACCTCGGTCGAGGACCGCTTCCTGATCACCGAGGCGCTCACCTACGGCGGCGACCAGACTATCGATTGTTCCGACGGTGGCTACACGATGCGTTTCACCGAGCCGATCGTCTTCACCGGCGGCAATCAGGGCTTTCAGATCAACGGCACAGGTTGCACCTACGACGGGGTCGAGATCTCGAACACCGTCCACCGCGCCATCCGCGTGCTCGCGGCCTCGTCCGACATCACCCTCCGCAACTTTGCTATCACCAACTGCGAGCGGGCGGGCATCTTGGTGGAGGGGGGCAACACGATCATTGAGAACGTGGACATCTCCTGTGGTACCGCCACCGGCGGCGGCCACGCCAGCATCGTAATCGACGCCGCGGCCGACGGCGTCACCATCTCCCGGAGCACGCTCACGGATCACGCGGATGAAGCGATTGAGATTGAGGCCGCGGCCAGCAACATCACCATCGACCACAACACCTTCCACAACCTCGCCGCCTCCGCGGTTCATTCGCTTGGTGCAGTGGATGGCCTCTGCATCCGCAACAACATCTTCAGCGATGTTAGTCCGGTGTTCGATTTGGCGGCCGATGTCGTCTGGGCAACCGGCGCGGTAGGCGACTGCGAAGACCCGCTGGGGGACGGCACCTGGAACAACCTGGTGTTTCCGGAGACCAGCGACAATTGCGCCGGTGGTACCTGCACCACTGTCTTCCCTTGCAACGTGGCCCAGTGCCTGCCGGCCGAGGAACAGCGCTTCTTCGAGTTCTCGGGGCTGTTCGCCGTCGACCCCGGCTTCGACGCTGGCGGCAATTTCTGCCCATCGTCGCCGCTGCTCGTCGATGCCGGCGTGGATCTCGGCTACGACCTGACCGGCCCGGGCGACGCCGTGAACTTCGAGGGTATTCGGCCAGATATTGGAGCCCGCGAGATGGGCACCGTGGAGTGCCCGTAGACCCGCCGGCCCGCAACGGGTGACTCGAGGGCGGGTCGAGGCCGTGCCCGCGCGGTGGTCAGTGGCTCGCGAGATGTCGCCGCCCGCCGGGTAGTCGTTCCGTCGCGAGCGGCTCTCTCGTATACTGCCGCAGGCATTCACCCGGAGGGGATTCATGAGGCGCTGCCTCGGCCCGTTTACCCACGCGATCGCTGTTCTTTGTTTGGCTGCACCTGCGCTGGCTGAGGGGGTCGTCGAGGAGACCGAAGCCGCGCCTGGAGTCGTGGCGCCGGCGGCGGCGGAGCCGGCCCCCGAAGCCGCACCCGCTCCTGCCCCCCACCCGGCCCCCCCAGCCGCGCCCGCACCCGACCCCGCCCCGGAAGCCGCGCGCGCCCCCCGCCGCCCCCCCCGCCCCGCGGCCCCGCCCCCGCCCC
>JAUUZB010000635.1 GCA_030590185.1 Deltaproteobacteria bacterium | reverse complement strand
CGTGATCCGCGGTATCGGTGCGTCCTCCGACGGCCGGGGTCGCTCCATGGTGGCGCCCAATCCCGAGGGCCAGGTGCGCGCCATGCGTCAGGCCTACGAGCTCGCCGGCGTCGATCCGGCCAAGGTCGGATTCATCGAGGCGCACGGAACCGCTACCCCGATCGGTGACCCGACCGAGCTCGCCGCGGTGCGCGAGGTGTTCAGCGAAGCCGCGGTGGGGCAGATCGCCATCGGCTCGGTCAAGGCCAACGTCGGTCACCTCAAGGCGGCGGCTGGCGCGGCGGGCATGCTGCGCGCAGTGCTCGCCCTGCACCACGAGACCATCCCACCCCACGCCAACTTCGAGCGCCCGAACCCACGCTGCCAGTTTGAGACCGCGCCGGTGCGGGTGCCGACCGAGGCCGAGCCCTGGACCGGCGAGGGCCGCTTGGCGGCGCTCAGCGCCTTTGGCTTTGGCGGCGTCAATTATCACTTGGTGCTCGAAGAAGGGGCCTCCAAGGCCCGGCCCAAGGCCGACGCCATCGTGCCCGTGCCCACGGTTTGCACCGACCCACCCCTCGGCCTCGGTGTGATCGCCTTCGGGGCCGACTCCTCCCACGGCCTCCTCGACGAGGCCGCTCGCCTGCGCGAGCTGATCAAGAAGTTGGACCCGCTCGCCCTGGCGCGGGCCTGCGCCCTCGATTTCGCACCACGTCTCTCCCCCCACCGGATCGCCTTTTGGGCCGAGACCCGCGAGGAGGTCGAGCGGCAGCTCGATCTGATCGTCAAGACCCTGGAGAAGGGTGGCAGCAAGGCGCGGCTCGAGGCCCAGGGGATCACCTGGACCACCAACGAGGATCTGTTCGCACCGGATCAGGTCGCCTTCATGTCGCCGGGGCAGGGCTCCCAGTACCTCGGCATGATGGATGAGCTACGGGCGCGCTTCCCGGTGGTGCAGTCGACCCTCGACGAAGCCGACCAGATCATGGACGGCCTCCTCGACCAGTCGCTCTCCAGCTACGTGTCGCCGCCGCCGGACAAGGATCAGAACGTCGCCTTCATGGATCTGTTGCGCACCGAGATCCTGCAGCCAGCGATGCTCGCCGCCGACGAGGCCCTGCGGCGTTTGATCTCGCCGATCGTGCGGCCGCGGACCGTGTTCGGTCACTCCCTCGGTGAGTACGGCGCCTTGATCGCGGCCGACGTGCTCAACTTCGCCGACACCCTGCGCATCGTGGCGGCCCGGGGCGAGGCCATGGAGGAGGTCCCGCTCGAGGACAACGGCATGATGCTCGGCGTCGGCGCCAACGTCGAGGCGGTGGAGGCGGCGTTGGTCGGCGTGGATGGCTACGTCGAGATCGTCAACAAGAACTGCCCGTCCCAGACCATCATCGGCGGCGGCACCAAGGCGGTGCAGGCCGCGGACAAGCAGCTCAAGGAAGCCGGCCTCGAGACCATGTACCTGCCGGTCTCCCACGCCTTCCATTCGGAGATCGTGGCGCCGGCGAGCGCACCCCTGCGGCGCGCCCTCGACAAGATCGACGTGCGGCCCCCCACGGTGCCGATGCTGTCCAACGTCACCGGCGAATTCTACCCGGAGGCGGACAACGACGAGACCCGCGAGTGGATCCGCGCCACCCTGGCGCGCCAGGTGGCCAGCCCGGTGGAGTTCATCAAGGAGGTCGAGGGAGCCTACGCAGGGGGCTGCCGGATCTTCCTCGAGGTCGGACCCAAGCGAGCCCAGGCCGGGTTCGTGTCCGATATATTGAAGGGACGGCCCCACCGGGTCCTCTACCTCGCTCACCCGAAGCACGGCGAGCTCACGCAGTTCGGCCGGGCCATCGCGGCCCTAGTCGCCCACGGCGTGGTGCCCTACGGTAAAACCCGGACCGCGGACACCATCGCACCCCGACCGCCCTATGTGCGGACCGTGGCCCCGGCGGCGGAGACCGTGGCCGCCCAGGCCGCCGAGCGCGTCGCGACGCCTTCACCGGTGGCGGCGTCTGGCAACGGGCTGCTCGACCAACTCGCCGGGGATCCGAGCTTCTGGCAATTCGTCGGCATGCAGGGCCCGGCCATCGTCAACTCCTTGGCCGCCTCCTACCAGGCGGCCCGTGCCCTGCAGCAGGGCGCCGTGACGAGTGTGCCCATGGCGGTCCCGGCCGCGACCCAGGTGGCCGCGCCTCCGCCGATCATGCCAATCACACCAGCGCTGGAGACGGCGGCCGTCGTGGCCCCGGCGATGTCGGCGCCATCGCCGGTTGCACAACCCGTCCCGGCCCCACAACTCGTCCCGGTGGCGCCAGCGGCACAGGTGGAGCAAGCCCAGACCACACCAGGGCCTGGCAACGGCAAGGGCAACGGCGAAGACAAAGACAAAGACGGCGAAGCGAGCGGAGAGTTCAACCTCGAGGCCTGGGTCCTCAGTCGGGTGGCGGACATCACCGGCTATCAGGTGGATGAGCTGGACCTCGACGCCAACCTCGAGGCGGAGCTCGGCATCGACAGCATCCGGCAAATCGAGATCATCCTCGGCCTGCGGGACGAGCTGAAGCTGCCCGCCGACGACGAGTTCCGCGTCTCCGAGTATCCGAACCTTCGCAAGCTCCTCGTCTACCTCGAGAGCCGCATGGAGGCCCCCCCGCCTTTTTAGGCGGGACCCGACGCGACCCGCGGACCGCGACGGATCCTAACCAGGACCTACAACCGCCGTTCTTTTTGCGCCGCGTGGTGATGGAGCCAGCGCCGGAGGGTGATCCGCTCCCCGCCGGCCCGGCCTTGGTCCTCTACGATGGCCTCGACCCGCAGGCGCTCGCAGGGCTCGTTGAGGGCGATGCCGATCTCCTGCATCTGCCGCGCACCGCGAGCCAGCAAGAGGTGCGGGGCTTGCTCGACGGCCTGTCCTCCGCGGCGACCCTCATCGACCTGCGCCTCCTCGGCTGGGATCTGGCGACAACGCCGCCGGCCGCTGCGGCCCGCGAGGCGGTGCTCGCCGTTTTTCGCCTGGCCCGGGTGCTGTTCAGCTCGGAGCTGCGCTTCGAACGGGTGATCGTGCCGACCGTCCTCGACGGGACCGCGGGCCTCGGCGGGAAGGGCGACGTGGCGCCAGCCGCGGCCGTGGCGTTTGGCGCCGCGGGCGGGGCGTGGAAGTCGGTGGGGCGGGAGTGGCCCGAGGCCTGTCCGGGTGCACATCCGGAGCTCACCCTGTTGGACCTACCGGCGGGGTTGGATGCCGGAGCCCGTGAGGCGATTGCGCGCACCGTGACCCACCGCTCGCCCCTCGAGCTCGCCGTGGCCAATGGCCAGGCCCTGAGTCCGGTGTTGCGGCCAGTCGACCTGCCGCTCAGCGAAGAGCTCACCGCCGAGAGCGTGGTGTTGTTGACCGGCGGCGCACGCGGCGTGACCGCGCGGATCGCGCTGGAGCTCGCCACCCGTTTCCACTGTCGGCTGGTGCTCGCGGACCGCAGCGCCATCGCTGAGCCGGGTAGGGCGCGCCTCGACGCGGCCTCGGCTCGGAAGCTCGCTAGGGAGCAGCTCGGCGGCGGCGCTTCGACCCTGGAGGTCAATGATGTGAGCCAACGCCTGCTCGCGGAGCAGCAGGCCGCGGACACCGTGGCCGAGCTCGAGGCGGATGGCTCCGAGGTGCTCTATTGCCAGGGCGACGTCACCGACCCGGAGGCCGCGGCGCGGATGGTGGAGGAGGCCCGAGCGCGCTTCGGCGGCATCGACGTGGTGGTCCATGGCGCAGGCATCGACCGCAGCCGCAACGTGCTCGCCAAGGAGGAGCAGGAGGTGGCCACCGTGGTCGGGGTAAAGGCTGCCGCCGCGGAGCTCTTCGCCCGTGCCGGGGGACGCGCGGTCGGCTTTTGCTCGGTGGCCGGTCGGCTCGGCAACGCCGGCCAAATTGACTATTGCGCCGCCAACGAGGCCCTCGCCAAGCTGGTGGCGGCCCACAACGGGCTCGCCCTCGATTTCACCGCCTGGGCCGACATCGGCATGGCCGCCCCCATCGCCAAGGCGATGCGCGAACGTGGCGTGGATCCCCTCGACCCCAACGATGCGGCGCGCATCGCGGTTGATTTGATCGCCCGTGGCGCCACCGGCGAGTACGTCCTGGCCGG
>JAUUZB010001049.1 GCA_030590185.1 Deltaproteobacteria bacterium | reverse complement strand
GGCCAGGGCGAGCATGAACGGCACCAGCATCTGGAGGATGAGCGCGCTGTGACGCACCGCGGCGACGTCGAACTCGCCGTGGCGAAAGAGCAGCGAGACGATCGGCTCGGCGAGCGCGATCAACAGGCCCGCCGCCGGCAGCAAAACCATGGCGACCAGCAGGGAGGCCTCGGCGAAGTGCTGGCGGAAGGCATCCCAGCTGCGGTTGGCCACGTCCCGGGCGATGGCGGGCAACAGGGCGCTGCCCACGGCCACGGCGATGGTGCCCTGGGCGAGGTCGACCACCCGGTTGGCGTACCAGTACTGGGTGACCGAGCCCTCCTCGAGCAAGGAGGCGAGGAGGCGCAGGGAGACGACGTTGACCTGGGCCAACAGTCCGATGGCGGCGACCTTGAGCATCTCTCCCATGAAGGCGCGGAAGCGCGGGGAGCCAAAGCCGCTGACCCCGGGCAACGGTGCGCCCCACAGGGCGACCAAGGGCGGGATGCAGACCAGGGCGTGCACCAAGCCGCCGATGAGGACGCCGATCGCTAGGGCGAAGATCGGTTCTTCGAAGTGGGTGGTTAAGAACATGGCGGCGGCGGCGATGCTGCCGCTGACCACGCCGGGCGCTAGCTTGGGGATGAAGAAATGGCCGCGGTGATTGAGCAGGCTCTCGGCGTAGGAGACCAGGCTCACGAAGACCACGAAGGGGAACAGCCAGCGGGTCAGCTCGACGGTGAGCTGGTTTTTTTCCGGGTCAAATCCCCAGGCGATGATTTTGATCAGCCAAGGCGCCCCGAGCATGCCGCCAGCGCAGACGACGGCCCCGGCGAGTAGAAGCACGGTGAGGGTGGCGCGGGCCAGGCGTTTGGCCGCGTCGGTTCCCTCTTCCTTTTCGGTTTGGGCCACCGCCGGGATGAGGGCGCCGGTTAGCCCTTCGTCGGCCACGAAGCGGCGGAAGAGGCTGGGGACGGTCCAGGCGATCCAGAAGGCGTCCGAGGCGCGTCCGGCGCCAAAGACGTGGGCGATGGCGATGTCGCGGGTGGCACCGGCGAGGCGGGAGATCCCGGTGCCGGCCGCAGAGACGACCGACGCCCGGAGGATGTTGCTGCGGGGACCCTCACCCATGAGCGAGCCTTATCGCCTTTAATGCGGCTAGGCCAAAAACTATTCCATTCCTACCCGCGCCCTGCCGTCACCCGGTGCAGAGCACCTGGGACAGGCACGCGGTCGGGCCCTATGCCGTGTGCGAGTCCCTGGCCCGGGATCTCGAACAGGTCACGGGCCGACCAGATCCTCCAGCCACGGAACCTCTGCCGGGGGAGCGTTGGCCAAGATATTCTCCCATCGCCCATCGGTGAGGCGGTCGAAATCCTCGGTGATCTGTTCGTTATACGACGAGACGATGCCGGCGTAGGCGCGCGGGCCGACGCAGGTATCAAAGGTGACGACCATCAAGCGCGGGAGGCCTGTGCCGACGTGAAGCACACGGCCGACGGGCGTCCCGGACGTGTGGACGTCGGCGATGGTTGGCTCCGCTTCGATGCTGTTCGCCTGGTCGTAAAACAGGTCGGCGTACCAGCCCACGGGGTAGATCGTCTCGTTGCAGATATCGGTCACGATCGACACCGCATCATTTACGAAGGCCATCTGGTCGTCATCGAACGGTGTGCCGGTGCGCTGGTACGCCGCCATGCTCTCCAGTGTTGACGCCACGGATCTGAGGTTTGAGAAGAAGCGCCGAATCTTCGACCGGATCTCGAAGTCCATGACTTCGTAGTCGATAAGGCTCACGACATCCCGGCCCAACTCCCCCATGGTGACCAGGCTCGCGAAGACCTCCGGATAAGGATCGACATAGGCGTCGGGGTACTCGCAGCCCCACTCGCCGGTCGAAGACTGCGCGACGTAGAGCACGGTGTTGTGCCGGAGCTCGGCCCACGAGGCGAGTTGGGTGTTGAGGACTCGTCTCCCCCAGGGCTCGGTTGCGGCGATTGAAGGCAGGCCACTGAGCGCCGGATCTGCGATCGTGTCCCCCGGCGACAGGCCGCGCAGGGCGTGCAGCCAGGAATGGTAGAGGTCTCCGGTCCAGAGCTCTGGCGGCTGGGCGTCGATGAGCAGACGGATTTCGTGCAGCTGAGGCGCGTAATGGTAGAACGCCACCTGGTCGGACAGGAGAGCTCCGGCCTGGTCGTTGCCCAGAGCCGCGAACGCCACGTCGAGCGGGTCGGGCATCAGGCGAACGTGTAACTCAGGGCTGGGCGGTACGCGCGCGTAGACGACGCTGCTGAAGACGTGCGAGTCCACGACGTAGCGTTGACCGAACAACGCAAAGCTCGTTGGCAACGGCGGGCTCGAGTCCCCGCGACCGTTCACGATGATCTCACTGGCGATGCGACGAGCGCCGTAGTCGCCTGTGGTTAGCGTTTCGAGCATGGTGCTGTCTGAGATCTCGTGGAGGTCGCACGAGGAGGCCGCTCCGAGGTCGGCGAGCAACCGGTCGAGATCGGGCAGGAGCAGAAAATCCGCCTCGCCCACAAAAGCGTGGATCACGGCCTCCATGCGCCTCCATTGCTCCGTGGCGCACTCACCCATGGTTGCCCTCACGGCCATCGCAGCGTTGACTTGCCGCCGGTTCAACTGGACGGCTCCGCTGGGTGAGCTCTCGACGAGCCGCAGATCGATTCGACCCAGCCAGATCATCGCTCGGAAATAGCGCTCCAACAGATACGATCTGTCGTAGTGACCCCGAGGCTCGAAGTGCGAGAAGTCGATGGTGCGTTGATCGCCGAAGATCTCCACCTCCCCCACGCCGGTGGCGCTGGTGGCGGCCGAGCACAAGCTCTCGATCGAGGCCGG
>JAUUZB010001090.1 GCA_030590185.1 Deltaproteobacteria bacterium | reverse complement strand
TTGGTCTTCGCGGTGATCATGCTGATCTTCTCCTCCTCGATGTCGGTGGTGCGTGAGCTGGAGGCCGGCACCCTATCGCGCCTGCGCCTCACCCCGGTTTCGTCGATCGAGGTCACCATTGGGCTGTCCACGGTGCAGATGATCCTCGGGGTGATCTCGGTGCTCGCCACCTTCTTGACAGCGTCCCTGCTCGGTTTCCGCAGCGAAGGATCCCTGGTGCTGGCGATGGGGGTGGCGGTGCTCGCCAGCCTAGCGAGCGTCGGCATCGGCATGTTCGTGGCGAGCCTGTCCCGCACCCAAACCCGCGCCTTCTTGATCTCGAGCATGGCGATGTTTCTGCTGGTGTTGTTCTCCGGGATCATTTTCCCGCAACCCAAGGTGACCCTGTTTACGGTGGCGGGCCGTGCGGTGGACCTGTTTGACGCGCTGCCGACCACCCATGTGGCGGCGGCATTCACCAAGGTGATGACTCTGGGGGCGGGCGCCTCCGACGTGATCTATGAGCTGGTCTTCCTGGCGGTCGTAGCGTTGATCAACTTTGCCCTGGGCGCGGTCTTGCTGGCCCGCACCGGTCGGCCCTCCGCCACGGTTTGGGAGGGGCTGGTCTGAGCTTGCTTGGGCGGCGCTTTTTGCCAAGAATCGTCCATGCCCCTAGCCTACGACATCTCCACGGAGGAGCAGCTCGCCCGGGTCAGCGGGGAGGGCGCCGCTGACTTCGACGGCCCCGGGGATGCCGGCTATGTGGCGGTGGTGGTCAAGCCCTCCCGCATCGAATACATGGAGATGGGCGCCAGTCGCCCCGAGCTCTGGAATATCTGAGCCGCGACATTATATTCACGGCCTATCCAGGTCCGGAATGGGACGGAGGTTTGGTGGTGGACGAACAAAAGCTCACCTCGTTCGGCGAGAGAATTTCCCGGTTGATCCGGGGCGAGAGCCTCAGCCATGACGAGGCCCGCGAGTGCTGGCGTCAGATCATCGCCGACGAGCAGCCGGAGCTGCAGCAGGGGGCCTTCATGGCCGCTCTGGCAGCCAAGGGAGAGACGAGCGAAGAGATCGCCGGCAGCTTCGAGGCGATCTATGAGCACGACACGAACAAGGTCGACCTGCAACACCTCACCCCGCTGGTGGAGAACTGCGGCACCGGCCGCGACACCTTCAAGACCTTCAACATCAGCACCGCCGCTTCGGTCATCGCCGCCGCGTGCGGTGCCCACGTCGTGCGTCATGGCGCCCGGGGAATAACCTCAAAGTTCGGCACGGTCGACGTGCTCGAGGCGGTGGGGGTCGACGTCGACTGCGACGTGGACACGGTCAAGCGCAGCGTCGAGCGCGCCGGCATCGGGCTGTTCAACGGCATGAGCGCCGAGGTGCACCCGCGGGCCCTGTTTCGTATCCTCTCCCAGATCCGTTTCGGCTCGACCCTGCACATCGCCGGTTCCCTGGCCAACCCGGCGCGACCGACCCGGGCGGTGCGCGGCGTGTTCAGCGCGGAGATGGTCGAGCCGACCGCCGAGACCATGCGTGCCATCGGCTATGAGCGGGCGTTGGTCTGCTACGGCTGGAACGCCGACCGCACCGCCGGCATGGATGAGATCTCCACGGCCGGCGAAACCGAGGTGGCGGAGCTCAAGAGCGACGGTGCCATCGAGCGCTATCGACTGGCCCCGGAGGACCTCGGCATACCGCGGGCGAGGGGCGAGGAGCTGGAGACCGCCGCGGACCTCAGTGGCGCCGCACGTCTGATGGTGGAGGCGCTCTCCGACAGCGGGGCAGCCTCCCGCCGCGACATCGCCTGCCTGAACGCGGCGGCGGTGCTCTACATCGCCGGGATGGCCGATGACATCGGCGCCGGCCTCGAGACCGCCCGTGGGGTGGTGGGATCCGGCATGGCCCTCGACAAGCTGCGTGATTGGGTCATCAACCAAAATCGTTCGCCGGAAGCGGGACTGGCGCGACTGGACGTCGTGCTGGCGGACGGATGATCAAGATCTGGTGGAACGCGGCCCGTCCCGGCTCGTTGATCAAGGTGGCGCTGCCGGTTGGCGTGGGGCTGAGCATGGGTTACGCCCACACCGGCGTCCTGCAGCCGTTGTTGGCGCTCGCCGCGCTGTTCTACGCCTGGTTCGTGCAGCTGTTGATCATCTTCCTCAACGACTTCGCCGACGCCGAGGCGGATCAGATCCACACCGATCGCTTCCCTGACCTCATCGACAAACGGGCGGTGCCGCTCGGTCTGCTCACCAAGGGCCACCTGGCGGTCGCCGGAGGACTCGTGGTCGCGGCGTTGGTCGGTCTGTGCGCCGGGCTGGCCTTGTGGTTTGCACGCCCCTGGGCGCCTCTATTCGCCGGTGGCGCCATCCTCTTTATGTGGGCCTACAGCTTCCACCCGGTTCGTCTCAACTACCGGGGCCTGGGCGAGCTGCTCGAGACCATCGGCGTGGGCGGGGTGCTGCCCTGGGCCGGTTATTACTTCTATACGGGCGAGCTCGACCTGCCGCTGCTCGCCATCGGGCCGCTGCTGTTGCTTGCCCTGTCGAGCTCCCTGACCAGTGGCCTCAAACACCTGCCGGCGGACCGGGTCACGGGCAAGAAGACCGCCTCGGTGTTATTCGGCAGTGGCCCGGTGCGTTTGGTGGCGATGGCCGGGGTCCTGGCGAGCATCGCGCTGTGCGGCCTGTTGGTGCTGTGGCGGGTCTACTTGCCGTTCTCGGCGCTGCTGACCGTGGCGCTGCCGGGGTTGT
>JAUUZB010001174.1 GCA_030590185.1 Deltaproteobacteria bacterium | reverse complement strand
TCGGCGGCGACCTCCACCGGGCTCTCTTCGCTCAACAGGTTGACCCGCAGCTCGGTCTCGCCAATGCGGACCGCGACCGTGGCATCGGCGTAGACCGCCTGCACGCGCCGGCCATCGACGAAGGTGCCGTTGGTCGAGCCCAGGTCGCGGATCAACACGCCAGCGGACGTACGGGTCAGCTCGGTATGCACGCCGCTCACCGCCGAGTCGGTCAGCCGCACCTGGCAGCCCTCGGAGCTTCCGAGCCGGATCGGCTCGTCATCCAGGGTCAGGGCGAGGCCCTTGTCCGGCCCCTTGCGCACTTCGATGCGCAGGCGCTGCACATGGGGAGGTTTGGTGTCGACGAGGACGCGGGTACCGGCTGCCTTGGCCATGGGGAGGTCATACCTGGGTTGAGTCGGCTTTCAAAGTGACCCGGTAGCGCCGCACGATCACCACCGTCACCGCCGCCCAACCGGCCACCGCCACCAGGCTCACGGCGGTGGTCAGGCCGGTGGAGCCCAGGGCGATCAGACCGAGCAGCATGATCGACGCCGCCGCCTTGGCCAGGCGGTAGGAGAGGATGTCGACCAGCGCCTTGCCCTGGGTCTTCTCTTGGTAGCTCAGGGGAATGTAGAGCAGCTCCTTGGCGGCTCGAAAGATCGAGTAGTCGAACGCCTTGCTCGCGACCTTGCTCACCACCATGGTGATGAAGCGCGGCATGGCCACGAAGGTGAACAGGGCGCCGGCGAGCAGCATCGGGATCGCCAGCAACGTCACGCCGACCCCCACCCAGCGCAGGATCGGACCGGAGATCACCTGCATGCTCAGGGCGGCCACGTCGATGGCGCTGTAGACCATGCTGCTGACCTCGGTGCGCTCGTCGGTGTCCGGGAAATTGAGCTCGAGCATGGTGTTGTACTGGTAGTCGATCAGGGTGATCACGATTTGGGTCAGGAAGATCAACCCGACCAGGAGCACCACGTAGCGGCTGCGCTTGAGCAGATTGAAACCATCGCTGAGCTTGGAGAGTTGCTCGAGCCGTAGGTCCGCCAGGCTAACCCCGCGGCACAGCAACACGAAGCCGACGGCGCTCGCTAGGAGCACCGGGATCACCATCCACAGGGCGGTCGCGGAGGTCACCGCGGTCCAGGCCACCAACCGGCCGACCGCGAGGTTACCGCTGGCGCTGCCGAGGGTGCCGGCCACCAGAAATATTCCGTAGAGCCAACGCGCCCGTTCGGTTTTGAAGACGCTGTTGGCGAAGCTCCAGAAGATCTCCACCAACACGACGATGTAGATGTCCTTCCACACATAGAGGGCAAAGACCGAGAGATCGGGCGCCACCAACCCCAGCAGCTTGATGCCGACGAGGGCGGCACTAATGATGACGCACAGGCCGGCGAACAGGCGCGAGAGATCCAGGGTCGCGGCGTAGCGGTTATAGAGGGTGACCGTGATCAGGGTCGCCAGCGCCACCGCCAACCACACGGCGGGGAGGAACTCGTGGCCGTAGGCGGCGAGGAACAGCGACTCGATCGGCGGCCGCGCTATGGAATAGCTGCCGAGGACCAAGAAGCCAACGCCACACAGACCGATGAATCGGCCGATGCTCAACCGCTGCGTCAGGTTATTTGTTGAGCCAGTGGGCAAAGGCGTCAAAGGTGTATTCGCGACCTAGGAACTCACGCACCATGTCGGCCGCATCTTTGGATCCCCCAGGCGCCAGAATATTGTCACGATAACGCCGCGCGACCTCGGCGTTGAGCAGCCCCTTTTTTTCGAACTCGCTGAGTAGATCCTTGGCGATCACCAACGACCACATGTAGGTGTAATAAATCGCCGAGTAGCCATCGAGGTGGCCGAAGCTGAGCTGGAAGTAGGTATCCTCGACGTAGGCAAACGGGCTGTACTCGGCCTGGAGCTCTTGCATCAGCGCTGTCGTGTCGAGCCCGGTCGGGTCGCGGTCGTAGTAGCTCAGGGACACCGCGGCGTAGAACATTTGGTGCGCGGCCCACAGACCCTGGCCAAAGTCCCGGGCCCGACGCATCGCCGCGATCAGGTCGTCCGGGATCACCTCCCCCGCTTCGTTGGTGGCAAAGGTCTTGAGAGTATCCGGGTGCCAGGCCCACTCCTCGAGCATCTGGGAGGGCGCCTCCACGAAATCCCACTCGGTGTTGAAGCCGGAGACCCCCACCCAACGGTGCTCGCCCCCGAGCAGGTGATGCAACAGGTGGCCGAACTCGTGGAAGAAGGTCTCGACCTGGTCGTGCTCGAGCGGACCCTCGGGCAAGAAATTGCAGACCAACGCCGCCTCCGGCAACTGGCGGCCGGCGACGCCGGTGACGATGGGGAAGGCGGCGGCGTGCTTGTACTTGTCGGGGCGTGGGAACATGTCGAGGTAGAAGCGACCAATGACCTCGCCGTCGCTGACGATCTCCCAGGTTTCCACCGTGGGGTGCCAGACCGGCTCGGCCTGGTCGGTGATGGCGCGGTACTCGATGCCGAACATCTTGCCGGTGAGGTCGAAGAGGCCGTCGCGGGTCTTGGT
>JAUUZB010000820.1 GCA_030590185.1 Deltaproteobacteria bacterium | reverse complement strand
CAGCCGCCGGCGACCCGGGCCCCCCTGTGCCAGGAGCCGGTCCGACCGCGAACGGTTCAACCGCCCCCGAACAGGAAGGCGTAGCCAGCCACCACGCCAAGCCCCCCGGTACCGACGTCGCCGGTGAGTTGATGCTCGAGGGGCGCCCAGGCAAAATTGAGCTCGAGTAGGATGGCGCCCGGTCCGATGGCGAACTCCGCACCAGCGCCGAAGAAGATCGCGCCGCGGGTGGCGGTCTCCTCGCTCTGGCCAAAGCCAGTGACCGCCTTGGCTCCCTCTGAGGCGCGCTGGAGCTCGAGGCGGCCGGTGAGCTTGCCGTAGAAGTTGAGGCCGTACAGGGCGTCGGAGCGCGGGGAGAAGACCCGGGCCAACACCCCGAGGCCGATCGAGTACTGATCCTCGGTGAAGTAGAAGCGGTACGAACCATCCCCCGGCAAGCGGGGATCGTCGTTTTCATAGCGGCTGATCCGCTCCGGCCGGCTGTAGGAAAAGTCGGCTACCACCGCGAGGCGTTGGCCGAGGAACGGCAGCAGGTAGCCGACCTCAACGGTGCCGAACAGCGCCGCGTCGAGGGGTGAGAACAGGCCGGGGACCACGGTGCCGATCTTGAGGGCCCCGGTGATGGGGAAGATCTCGGTTGGAGCGGCTGCCGTTGGAACCTCCGCCGTCAGCTCGGCGTTGACCGTGGCTCCAGCGGACTCCGGCGCGGCCTCTTTGGTCTCCACGTCGCCGGTGGCGGGGTCGGCTTCGAGGGACGGGTCAGCCGATGCTGCATCCGCATCGGCGGGCGACTCCGAGGCCGCAGCCGGCTCGGGATCTGTTGCCGGCTCTACCCCGGGCGCCGGGGCAGAGGGATCACCAGGGGGCGCCTCAGACCCCGCGGCACCGGGCGGCGCGCCGGCAGTTGTCTCCTCCGGTGTCGCGGCCGGGTCCGCATCCGATCCCGCGGCCGATCCCGTATCCGAAGCTGCGTCCGGCGCCACGGCTGGCTCAGCATCCGGCGCCGCATCCGCCGCGGCGTCCGGCTCGGGCTCCGCCTTGGGTGGCGTCTCCGGCACCTCCGGCGCGACCTCGACCACCTTCTCGACCTTGGCCTTCCGCCGGCGCTTCTTCTTCTTGCGCTTCTTCTTGCGCTTGGCGTCGGCGTCGGCCACGGAGCCGAGGGCGAACATCAAGACGACCAGGACAGCAAGGATGCGATTCAACTTGGGCATGGAGATATCCATTTCTCTCGTCCTCCTCACTACCAGAGTCCAAATTCGACGCTGTCGAGGACCTGGCCTAGGTCCTCGGACACCCCGCCGACCACGTAGATGAAGGCCCGGTCCAAATCGGTCTCGTGCAGGTAACGCGAGATCGACATGCCGCCGCCGTTGTTGTTCAGGTTCTCAATCGAAATGCGCGGCGGTGAGGCGGCCACCCGGTTCCAGGGCGCGGCCCGCAGGCCGGTGCCGCGGTTGACGCCGAACAGGAAGATCTGCCGGTTGGCGCCAATGTCACCGTAGCCAGCGTCGTCGTCGGCGTTCTTACACGCGTAGTCGTAGCTGGCCGGGTCGAGGGCACCGGTGGCGGGATCGATCAACCAGCTCTGGAAGGCGCCCACGGTCATGCCCGCGGCGCTGCACATCCCCGGTCCGAAGTAGACGTACTGCTCGTCATTCGTGATGGCGAAGTTGATGCCGTCCATGGTGGAGTTGTCCGAGTTGAACACGAACAGGCTCGCCTGCCAGCGGCCGGTGTACGAGTCACCGGGACCTGCCGGCCCGGGGCACTGGTTGTTGCAGCTCTCATCGGGCAACGACGCGTCCACCCACTGCCACTGGGTGGCCCCTTGCTCCCAGTCGACCACGTTGGTGGTGGGATCCTGGTCGAGGACCAGGTACTCGTAGTCGCGCAGGCCGTCGCCGGCCGCGTCGAGGCCGCTCATGGCGTAGAGGAACACCAGGTTGGAACCAGGGGTCCGGTCCACGGCCGCCACCACGCCGCCGCCCATGCGACCGAGCTGGAGCTGCGGCACGCCGACGGACACCCACTTGGAGGTCTCCCCGAGGGCCATCGGGATCTGGTCCAAGGGTACCGGATCGATGTCGGTGCAGCCGGTGATCTCCGTGATGGTCGGTACGTCACCGTCATCGAGGTAGGTTGGGGTCGCGGCACCGGCCACGTCGTTGAGGAAGAGCATGGCGGTGATCGGGTCGTCCGGCCCGGGCGTCCGGTAGACGCGGTATCCCGCCACCACTCGGTTGGCGAAGGTCGCTCCGAGGCTGAGCGCGTTGTCGGTCGGCTCGGGCCAGGCCAGGGTCAAGGTTAGTCCGATCTCCGCGTAGCCATTGTCCGGATCCACGACCTCCGGGATGTGGAGCACGAAGGGCTCGCTCGGCATCGACTCGCCGCAGGGGTTGATCGGGTCGGTCGGGTCGAACACCATCGCCACCCGATAGATGTAGGCGCCCTGGGTGAGGGCGACGTCGGCGATGGTCCCGAGTCCGAAGCTATCGACCGTGACGCTCACCACCTCCTGTGGGTCGAGCACCACCGCGCGCTCCACCGTGATGGCGCCGCCGTGGGCTACGCCGTCGTCGTCGGCGCCACCGATGGCGTAGAGCACCCGGCCGACGTCAACCAACCCGACAAAGGTTCGTACGCTCCCGAGGGGGTAACGGGCGGTGGTGAAGTGTGAGGGGTCGCCCTCGAGGGCGAGGGCTGCGTACTCCACGCTGGCGAGGGCGCCGAGGGGGGCTGTCCCGCTGACGCTGGTGTCCCCGCCAACCGCGTAGAGGAAACGCGCCGCCCGGGTGGCGGCCGCGGATACCACGCCGTGGGCCCGACGCCCGACGCTCAGCCGTGAGCCTTCGGTGTCAAAGCCGTCGCAGGTGTCGTTGCACAGGGGCACGCCATCGGCAAAACCGAGGTCGATGCAGGTGGTGTTGTCGATGGCGACGCCGTCGCAGACCTCGGCTGCCTCGATGACGCCGTTGCCGCAGACACCGGTGCCAACGCAGCTCGTCGCGTCATAGCCGTCGCAGGTGAGGGTGCAGGCCAGGTCGCCGCTGTCGAAGCCGAGGTTGAGGCAGCTGGTGCCGCCGAGGTCGGTGCCGTCGCAGACCTCGGCGCCGTCGATCACGTCGTTGCCGCAGATCGGGTCGGTGCAGCCGGAGAGGTCGTAGCCATCACAGGTGGCGTTGCAGGCCAGGGTGCCGGTGGCAAAGCCGAAGGTCGTGCAGTCGGCGCCCGCCAGATCGGCGACGTCGCAAACCTCGAGTCCTTCGATGGTGCCGTCGTCGCAAACTGGGCCGGTGCCGGCGTCGCAGCCGGAGGTGTCAAAGGCGCTGCAATCACCCGCACAGGCCAGGGTGCCGCCGTCAAAGGCGAGGGTCAGACAATCCTCACCTCTGGTGTCGGTGCCATCGCAAGCCTCGCCGGTCTCCGCCACGTCGTTGCCGCAGGACGGCGGGGTACCGGT
>JAUUZB010000927.1 GCA_030590185.1 Deltaproteobacteria bacterium | reverse complement strand
GCGCGGGTGATCCGATAGCCGAGGGTAGGGCCGATCCAGGGCTCGAGGCCCACGAGCCCGACGAGCAGCGCGGCTCCTACCGCGAGGCTGGGGCGGCCCAACACGGCTCGTCGCTCCCACATCCAGATCACCCAAGCGATCGCCGCGATCCGCAGGGCGGTCATGCCGCGCAGCCGGGTTAGGGTGTCGGTGACCCCGATCGCCTCGTCATAAATGCTCCCGGCGAAGTAGCCCCACAGGTGGTCGTAGATGAAGATCGGTGGGTGCCAGTAGAGGCGCCAAAGGTGGCCAGCCAGGGGTGCGACCCACACGGCCAGGATCGCCGCGGCCCGCAGCCCGCGACGCTGCGGCCACAAACGCGCGATCCCGAACCCCAGGATCGCCGCGTAGATCGCGGTGGCCACGGGCAGGTGCAGGAAGAACAGCAGACCCTCCCCGAAGTCGCAGTTGCGGACGCGTAGGGCGTTGAGGCTGATCAGGGCCAGCCCGCCGAGCAGGTGACCCACCGCCAGCAGCAGGGCGCGCAGGCCATCCTGAAGGAGCCGCTCGGAGCGGGCCCGGCGGCCCTCCCCGAGGCCGATGAGCGCGCCGGTGACCGCGGCGAGCGCCCCGGTCGCCAGGCTGAACTCGTAGCCCAGCAGGTCAAAGAGCGGCACGAAGCAGAGCAGGCCGGCCAGCGCGGTCTGGGCTAGGGCGGGCCAGAGGAGCCATCTCGGGGGCATGGCCCTGTCTTAGCAGGCGGCCGGGCGTCGACAAAATTGACCGGCCGGCGGCCCCGGCCTAAGCTCTCGGTGTGAGCGACGACGACAACGACCGCGTGCATCCTCGGGCGCCCATTGAGCTCAAGGTCGAGTACAAGAAGATGAACACCTTCTTTGCCGACTACACCAAGAATATCTCCAAGGGCGGCACGTTCATCAAGACCGAGCGGCCCTTGCCGGTCGGCACCGAGTTCATCTTCAAGCTCAGCCTGCCCAAGCGCGAGAATCCGTTTGAGCTGCGCGGCGCGGTGATCTGGACCAACCAACCGTCGGAGATCCAGCACCCGGAAAACCCGAACATGGGCATGGGCATCCGTTTCATTTTCGCCGATGACTCCGAGCGTGGCGACTTCGAGAATGAGGTCGAGGATCTAATGGTCGACTCGCTCGGGGCGCATCTCTACGAGAAACTGGTCAAGAAGGTCCCGCGCGAGAAGTCCGACTGAGCTCGCGCCTCAGGAGCCAGTGGGCAGCCCGACGGGCAGCTCCACCGGCGTGCCGGCGGTGATCCCGTAGCGCAGCGCGAACCCGCCGTTGACCTCCACCACCCAACGGGAAGGCCGCGTCACCCGGCGCCCGTCGAGGGTTAGCGGCGCGGCGTCAGCGACCACGCCGACCACCCGCCGGTCCGGTCCGATGAAGATGATGTCGAGGGGGATCAACGTGTTCTTCATCCAGAAGGAGTGCAGGAAGGTCGTGGGGAAGACGAACAGCATCCCCTGGTCCTCGGCGAGGTGCTCCCGGTGCATCAGCCCGCGTGAGCGCGCTCGTTCGGTGGCCACGATCTCAACCCGGACCCGGATCTCGCCCACCGCAGTATGGAAGACGACGGCGGGCCGTGTCTCCGGCGCCATCCCAGGTCCCAACTCCCGGGCCTCTTGGGCCGGACAGGCCGCGAGGCTGATCGCCCAGGCGAGCGAGATGACCGAGACGAGCAGGCGTGTTGCGCCCTCGATTCTCAGCCCGCGCCACCCCCGGCGCCGCCTCCGCCTCCGCCCGTGCCGCCATCACCGCCCGTGCCGCCGGTGCCGCTATCGGTCTCGTCATCCTCCTCGAGCAGGCAGACGCCGAGACGCTCGAAGGCGGAGCCGGGATCCCAGGGATCGGTTGGCGAATTGGTCGCCTTGCACAGCACCGACTCGTCGGTACATTCGGTAAAATCTAGGGTCGGGTTCGCGCACGAGCATTCGATGTGCGCCAGGAACTCGTCGACCGGCTCGCAGACCTTTTCGTGGAAGTCGCAGGTCTCGCTCGAGGCGAGGGCGAGGCAGCGGTCGTAACAGGCGTGCTCGACGCAGCCGATGGTGCCGAGGGACCGGCAGTCGAGGTTCTCCTCGCAATCGATGCGGCGCACGCAGTAGACGTCCTCGGCCAGGGGACCGACGGTCTGGATGCCGGCGCACTTGAAGCCGGCTGGGCAGTCGTCGAGCCGGCAGATCCCCTCATCGGCGCAGTTGGTGTCGCCGCTGCAATCATCGTCGGTGGTGCACTCCCCGCCGCCCTCTTCGCCCTCGATGAACTCGCACTCGCGGGTGCAGTAGGGCGACAGGCCCTCGTGGCGCAGGCACTTGAAGGATTCGCAGGCGCCGTCGCGTTGCATGCGTACCACTTCGACCCAGGGCTGCTCGCCGCTGATCGGCGTGTCGCCTATGGAGGTGGCCTCTTCGTCGGCACAGGGTTGCCCAACGTCGTCGCTCTCGCAGCCCCAGAGGCACAGCGAAGCGCCGGCGAGCGCGGCGAGGGTTAGCGGTCTACTCAGTACTCTCACAGGCTGGCCGCTCCACGTCTTGGGTGGTTGGATCAACATATTGGCAGATCTGTAAGTTGGTCACCGGGTCGGAGTTCTCGATTTCGTCGCAACGCAGGACATCGGGCATCGCGCAATCGTCGTCGCTCGTGCAACTCTGCCAGACGCAGAATTTGGAGTCGGCGAAGAACTGGTGGTCGTCGTCCGCCGCGGCATCTGGATCCGCGGCGATCACGATTCGGCACGAGAAGCCGGTCGGGCAATCGGCATCGTCTTCGCATTTCCTCGAACAGTAGCCGGCGACGCCATCCACCGCCACGCAAATCAGCTCGTCGCAGGGCATGCAGACGTCCTGGCCAACGACGGTGAGGGTTTCGGTCCGGCTGCGATCGTCTTCGGTCCACACGGCGGTGTCTTGATCGCCGGTGAGCGGCTCGCAGGGCCGGCCAATATCGTGGGCATCGCAGCCGCTGAGCAGGGCGACCGTGAGCATCAGACCGGAGAGCCCGGCGATCCTGTGGTATGCATCCACCCCAGTCGAGTAACACGGCCGCTCCGTTGGCGGCAAGAAGAGCCCGCCCGTGTCCATTGTGCGTCTTCATATTAATAGAGTTGTACGGGGTCGGGCAAATTGTGAAATTGGCGGCCAGGG
>JAUUZB010001046.1 GCA_030590185.1 Deltaproteobacteria bacterium | reverse complement strand
CAGATCCGCCGCGGCCAACAGCCGGCGTTAGCGGCCGAGTGGAAGGGCTCGGCACGGCGCTTCTTCGACTTCTTCTTCGCTAGCGCCTGGGAGGCCGAGGGGTCGGCATTTGGGGCGCGCTTCGACAGCTCCCACCGGGCCACGACGCCGGCCGACCTGACCGCCGCCCTGGGGCGAATCTTGGACCGGACCTCGGCCCCGATCGTCAATCTCATCGGCGATTGGGTTTGGGAGGAGAGCGTGATACCGCCCCTGCCGGAACCGCCGGCCCGCCCGACGCCGGCCGGGTGACGAGGACAGAGATCTGATCGATACGAGGTCTGATCGGAAGAGCGATGGCGGATCAACTACACCTGTGGGGCCAGGAGAAACCCGGCGACCGGCTGCGCTGGTCGGTGAGTCGCCACAAGCGTCTGCACGACTGCCTGCGCAAGTACTACCTGTTCCACTTCGCGAGTCGGGGGGGCATGCAACCGGGGGCAACGCGGCGGCAACGCGAGCTGACCGTGCTGCGCTCCCTGCGCACGCGGCACATGTGGGTCGGGGAGATCGTCCACGAAATGGTCGAGCTCGCCCTGAACGCCTGGCGCCGCAACGACGAGGTGCCGCTCGAGGCGTTGATCGAACGCGGCATTCGCACCATGCGCGCGCAGTACGCCGAGTCGCTGCAGGGCGTTTACCGCGACCGGCCAATGGCGGCGGTTGGGCTGACCGAGCACGAGTACAAGGAGCAGGTCTCACGGGACGAGTGGCGGGCGCGGCGCGATCTCATGGAGAGCTGCCTGCGCAATTTCTTTGCCCTGCCGATGGTGGAGGAGATCCGCGCCCTGCCGCGCTGGCGCTGGTTGGCGGTGGAGAGCGCCGGCAGCTTTGAGCTCGACGGCGCCACGGTCTACGTGCGCCCCGACTTCGCCTGGCGCGACGAGGATGACCGGGTGGTGATGGTTGACTGGAAGACAGGTCAACCGCGCCCCGAGGACGAGGATTTGCAGCTCGCGGTGTACGGGATCTTCGCGCAGCGCAACTGGGGTCTGGGCAGCGATCACCTGCGCACCGTGGCTGCCTACCTGGCCAGTGGCGAGCTGCGCGAACGCAAGGTCGAGGTCGGTGACCTCCAGGCGGCCGAGGCGCGCATTACCGTCTCCCTCGATCAAATGCGGAGCCTGGGGACCCGCATCGAGGCGGTCGACACCCCTGAGACCCTGGCGCGATTTCCCACGACCGACGATCTGGATCAATGCACGCGCTGCCCCTTCCGGCGCGTCTGCAACCGCTAGGGGCTGCTCGGGCGACGCCGGTACGGATGTGACTCCTCCGGCACGAAGCGACCGGAGGCTGACTCGTAGAACCACCACTGCACCCTGAGCCACTCGGCATCCGCCTCCACCAGGCTGAAGCTGCGCCGCTGCTCCCGCCATGGCCGCCGCCGACCGGCGCCCGCCGTGCCCGCCTGGGACCAGAGGAATTGCCGGCCATCGCCCGGTCCGAGCTGGGCCAGGTGGGGAAAGTGGTTGTGCCCGGTCATGACCAGGTCGGCGCCCATGTCGGCAAAGGCCCAGGTCGCGTAGCGGGCGCCATGGACGCAGTCACGCAGGGGACCACGGCTGATCTGCGCCAGGCCGTGGTGCATCGCCACGGCGCGTAGGTGATCGGCAGGCGCGGCCTCGAAGCTCTGGCGGGCGAAGCGCAGCTGCCCCCGGTCGACCTGCCCGAGGTCCGGGGTCCAACGCCGCGGCGTCGCCAGGCAGACGATGGTCGCCCCGGGAACCTCGACCACCGTGTCCGCGGCGGGACGCACGAAGCGGTCGAACCCGTGCCAGAGGTCTAGGGCGCGCTGGACCAGGTGGAGCCGGGGCACGTCGTGGTTGCCCGGGACCACGGCCAAGGGTGCCTCGAGGCGCGAGAGGAATGCCGCGGCCGGTCGCCACATCCACGGGCACTCGCCCCATTCGACCAGATCGCCGGAGACCACGAACGCGTCGGGCGCCAACTCTGCGATGGCCTCGATGAGCGGCTCCAGGGCCAACGGCCGCGTCAGGCGGCCGAAGTGCAGGTCGGAGATGTGCAGCAGGCGGGTCACGGGCGGTACCTTAGAAAGAAAGCTCGTCGAAGAAAAATCTGCCGACGCGATCTCGTCGCCGCTCAAACCATACGGCCGCCAGGGAGCCAAGAGCGCCAAGGGAATGGCTCACGGCGACCGAGTTCTCCGAGCTCGTCCGTTTTCGCTGGAACGTGAACCCGTGGCAGGGCGCGGGGTGCCAGCTCGGATCGGTATTCATCTCAGCTCTTCGGCAGGCGTCCGGGGATCTCTGCGATGCTGATCAAACCATGGCGCCGCCAGCCAATCTTCAACAGCCAGGTGCGCGGCTCGTCGACAGGTGGGTCACCGACACGCGCGGCGGCTCGACGTCTGCCAATGCGCTCGCGCCAACCCTCGAAGTAGGCCCATGAGCTCAATGGATCGATGTAGCCCACGGGCAAGCCGCAACGGGCTGTGTGATGTCGGCGGTTGTTGGCGACATAGGCGACGGCGTTTCTGACTTCGCGCGGAGTCTTCAGAGCGCGGGCGTGGTAGCGGTCGGCAAAGACCTTGCCACGCCGGCCCAGCTCGCGATTGAGGCCACGGGCGATGCGGATGTTCAAACCTTGCATGCCCCGCGACAGGCCCGTCTTTCCCTCGGCTTCGACAATGAGGTGAAGGTGGTCCCGTTGAATCGAGAATTGAGTGACGCGGAAGTCGTCACGGCTGCAGCCCGTAACGAAGGCGCGGCGGATGGCTTCATAGGAGCGCTTGGTGCGCAGATTGCCGACGTCCTTGCGCACGCGCAGGGTGACGATCACCGGGTGGT
>JAUUZB010000409.1 GCA_030590185.1 Deltaproteobacteria bacterium | reverse complement strand
TGATTGATCAGGTAGCGCAGGTACTTGCGGATGCGCTTGGAGCCTTCCTTGAGATCCTCGGTTAGGATGTAGAGCGGGATCCGGTCGCGGATGAACTTGACGTCCTGCGTGTAGGTGACGGCACGGACCTCTGGCAGCGCCTCGAGGAACGCCGCCATGTCGTCCGCCACCAGCTTGGTGTGGTCGAGGTCCTTGCCCTTGATCGGGATCAGCAGAAAGCCGACCGCGCCGATCATCTCGATCATGTTCTTGGTGGCGACCACCGACGGCAGATCCTGCGGGATCAGCTCGATCTGGTTGTAGTTGATGGTCAGCTTGCTCACCCGCCAGGCGGAGAAGACGGTGATCAAGATCAGGAGGATGGCCACCATGCCCGGTCGGGCGATGACGAGGCGACTGGCGGCGCGGGCGATGCGTTTTTTCATCGGGATTTACTTCAGGTCGGCGAGCTTCTCACGCAGGGCCTTCATCAGCGCGGCGCTACCCCCCTCCTCGAAGAGCGGCTCCACCTGATCTTCGTAGAACCCCTCGGTGGTGCTCTCGCCCGCCATGACCGTGTCCATGATTTTCCACTGGCCGCCTTCCTCAACCAGGACGAAATCAATGACGATCTCGGTTTTTTTGTACTGGCGGTGGACCACCACCGTCGTCTTGACCAGCGCCTTGTCCTCCTCCATCTCGACCGGCGCGTAGAGCACGGCGTCGAGGTGCTCGAACAGGTCGCGGCCCTTGGTGAAGCTGATCTTCCGGATCAGGGTCTCGATGCCGGCGGTCACTTCCTTCTGCTCATCGCCGCTGAGCTTTTTCCAATAATCGCCGAGGAAAGCCTTGGACATCGGCCCCCAGGCCAACTGCTTGGCGGCCAGGTCGTTCTTGTCGTAGCGAATGGCGGTCAGGACAGTCTTGATGGTCTTTTGAGCCTCCTTGTCGGTCGGTTTGGCGGCCGGGGCCGCTGCGGCGATGCCAGTGACGAGCAGGAAGACTCCCAGGGCGCGCAGGTACATCAGTACTCTCCTCTGATTTCCGCAGGGTAGACCCACGAAGGTCGCTGTTATGGCCACGAGCCGGGCAGAGGTCAAGCCAGGGAGGTCGAGACGGCCCCATGGTCAGGGTGTTGCACCAACGTCCCGGACCGCCCAAGATAATCCACCGATGTTCCTCGCCCTCCCCATCCGTGACGAGCCCCGCGCCCCGGGTCGGCCGTGGGCGACCTACGGTCTGATCGCGGTCAACGTCGGAGTATTTCTGATCGTGGCCCTGCCGCTGATGGGCACGGGGGTCGACCCCTCGGATCCGGCGGTGCGGGAGTACCTGGCGGTGACCGCCCGTCTCACCGGCGCCAGCTACGCGCAGCTGTTGGTCCACACCAGCGCCTACGACGTCTTCCTCTTTCACTACGGTTTCCGCGCCGCCGCTCCGTCGTTGCCTACTCTGGTGACCTACATGTTTCTGCACGGATCCTGGCTGCACCTGGCCGGAAACATGCTCTTCCTGTGGGTGGCCGGCCGCAACGTCGAGAACCGGATGAGCCCGCTGGTCTATACCTTGGCGTACCTAGCCATGGGCCTGCTGGCGGGCGCGGTCTACTGGTCCTTGAGCGGTCACTCCCCGGCCCCAATGGTCGGCGCCTCGGGCGCGGTCTTCGGCGTGATGGGATGCTACTTCATGTGGTTCCCCCGCAACCGCGTGGTCCTGCTGGTGGTCATCCTGTGGTTGGTGCGGCTCGTGCCATTCCCAGCCCGATGGGTCGTGGGTTTCTACGTGCTGGTGGCGGATCTGCTGCCGATGATCCTTGGTGAGACGGGCAACGTCGCCCACAGCGCCCACATCGGCGGCTTTGGTGGTGGTCTCCTCGTGGCCTGGGGACTCACCCGTTTGGTAGAGCGCCGTGGTGGAGGGGAGCCCACCGCGCCGGACGCGCCCCCGTCGCCCGGAACACCCCTGGGCTCGGTGCAACAGGGGCCGCAGGAGATCCTCGAAGCGGCGCGGGCGGCGGGCGGATGGCCGGCGGCCCTGCGAGAATACACTCTAATGTCGGCGGCGGCCCGCAGCCACCTGCCCGCTGGGCTGGTCTTCGGGCTCGCCGATGGTCTGGCGGCCGATGGCAGCTACGACGCGGCCCTGGCCGTGCTCCGGCGATTCATCTCGACCCGACCGATGAGCTCCGACCTGCCGGCGGCCCACCTGCGGGCGGCGATCATCCACCTACGCGGCTTGGGCCGGATGACCGCGGCCCACCAGCATCTGCTGACCGTGCTCGATCTCGACTCATCCCTTGAGCAGGAGCGCACCGTCCGCGAGCTACTCGAGGAGATCGAGGCGAGCAGTCGGGATCGAGTCCATTGAGCGCGTTTCATTAATTCCGATCCTTCCGCTATAACGTAAGCGTGGACCGTTTTGGGCGTTATCAGTTGGTCCGCCGCCTCGCCGTGGGCGGCATGGCCGAGATTTTCCTGGCGCGCTCCGCCAGCATCGATGGCTTCGAGAAGACCCTGGTCATCAAGCGGATTCGCTCCGACCTCTCCAAGGACGAGAAGTTCTTTTCAATGTTCATCGACGAGGCGCGGGTGTCGATCACCTTCGCCCACCCGAACATCGTCCAGGTCTTCGACTTTGGAAAGATCGACGACTGCTACTACCTGGCGATGGAGCTCATCAACGGTTGCGACGTGGGCGCCTTGGTCGAGCTCGACGGGATACGCAACCGGGGGATGGACCCCGGCCTGGCGCTGCTGATCACCGAGGAGGTGTGCAAGGGGCTCGACTACGCTCACAACCACATCGGCAAGGATGGCGTGCCGCTCCACGTCGTGCACCGGGACATCAGCCCGGGCAACATCATGTTGGACTTCCACGGCGCGGTGAAGGTCGCCGACTTCGGCATCGCCCTCTCCGCGACCCGCACCACCCACACCCAGCCCGGGATGATCGTCGGCAAGCTCTGTTACATGTCGCCGGAGCACGCCAACAACCAGGCGCTCGATCGTCGCGCCGACGTCTTCGCCACCGCCATGGTGTTGTGGGAGATGCTCACCGGCCGGCCCGCCTACGGCACCACCATGGATGCCGAGTTCTTCGAGAAGATCCAAGAGGCGCGTATCGCGCCGCCCTCATCCTTCCGCTCGGACCTGCCCGCGGAGCTCGACGCGCTGGTGATGAAGGGGGTCGCCCGGGAGCTCAACGATCGGTACCAGGCGGCCCGGGCCTTCGGCGAGGCGCTGCGGGTATTTCGTCACCGGCACTACCCGGAGGCGAGCGGCTACCTGCTCCAGAGCTTCCTGGAGGGTCATCGCCAGGAGCTCAAGGAGATCGGGGAGGACCACACCGAGGAGGCGCTGCACACCGGCGATGCTGAGGAGCTCGCCCTCTCGGACGCACCGGCTGCCTGTAGCGGCTCCACGCAGATCGTACCGGAGGTGCTGAGCGTAGGTGAGGCCTTCCCGGCTCCGGCCACACCGCCGCTCGAGGAGGAGTTGACCGCCCAGCGGCCGGCCGGCTTCGACTGGAGCCCGAAGCTGATCAGGGCGATCGAGTCTTTCCGCACGACCCCGAGTCTGTGGACGCTCGTCAAGATGGGTAAGATCTGTGAGAAGGAGGGTCACCCGGAGGCGGCCGATGCCTTCTGGCGCGGCGCTGCCTTACGTTTCGCCCAGGCCGGGTTGCTCGCCCAGGCCTTGTTGTGCGCCAAGGCCCGGCTGCGCAACCGGCCCTTCGCTGAGTTGCGCGCCGAGATCGGGCGCCTGCCGTTGCTCCACGGTGCTGAGGATCGCGAGATCCGCGAGCTGCTCGCGATCAATGGCGGACCGGTGAACGAGTTGTTGCTCGAGTTGCTCGACGACGCCAAGGCGGGCGGTGGCGCCGGGGTGAGTACGCCGCTGCTCTCCTACCTCGACGGCGACGCCTTTGCCGAGTTCGCCCAACAGGCCCGTCTCCGGCGCTTCGCCGAGGGTGAGGACATCGTCAAGGAAGGGGACAGCGGGGAGACCATGTACCTGATCGGGCAGGGTCGGGTGCTGGTCTACGCCATCGGCAGCGAGGGGCAGCGGATCTATCTCTCCTCGCTCACCTCTGGCGATTTCTTCGGCGAGAACTCCTTCTTCACCAGCGCGCCGCGCAGCGCCACCGTCGAGGCGCTCTACGCGGTGGATGCCTTTGAGATCGATACGGGCGTCTACGATCGGGTGATGCAGCGCAACCCCCAGGCCGGGAATATCCTGCTGCAGTTCTACAAGGAGCGCATCGTCGAGACGGTGATGGCCACCTCGCCGGTGTTCGGCGTCCTGCCGGTCGATGACCGCCGGGGACTGGTGAGCAGGTTCGACCTCAAGATGTTCGAAGAGGGCGCCACCATCATCAAGGAAGGCGACGGCTCAAACGAGATCTACCTGATCAAGAGCGGCACCGCCGAGGTCTTCACCGAGCAGGGAGGACCGCGCACGGTGCTCTCCAGCATCGGCCCGGGTGCCGTCTTCGGCGAGGTGGCGGTGTTGCGTGGCGTCCCCCGCACCGCCACGGTGCAGGCCACCAGCCGGGTGGAGGCCCTCGAGCTCAGCGGCGTCGCCCTCGATGAGGTGCTCGCCTCCAGGCCGGTGGTCAAGCAGAAGCTGATGGACGTCGTCGCCCAACGGGCCCGGGAAAACATCGACAAGCTGATGGGCGGCAGCCCCTTCGCCCGGAACATGCCGCCGCGCTGAAGGCTCGGCGCCGGCTTGACCCGCGTCCCGGGCGATGCCAGTTTCTGCCCGCTTTCAACTCTGGAGGATCCCCATGCGTACCCTGCTCTCGCTGTTGCTCGCCATCGCCTTTCTGGCCGTCAGCACCCCTGCCTTTGCCGCCGCGCCGAAGTGCGTCGACGTCGAGAAGGCGACCGCCAAGGACCTGATGGCCCTCAAGGGCATCCAGGACAAGCTCGCCAAGGCGATCATCGACTTCCGCAAGAAGAAGCGGACCGAGGCGACCAAGGCCGGCAAGAAAGCGTGGAACTTCAAGAATTGGGCGACCCTGTTGACCGTGCCTGGTATCGGCCCAAAGCTCTGCGCCGATAACGTCACGCTGGTCTGCTTCACCGGCAAGGTGCAGAAGACCTGTCCGAAGCCAAAGAAGTAGGGCCGCGGCGCCCGGGCGCGTAGTTGGGAGCGGTCGCCGTGGGGTGCGGGGCTACTCC
>JAUUZB010000017.1 GCA_030590185.1 Deltaproteobacteria bacterium | reverse complement strand
GAGCCGCGCCAGGGTGCGGATCCGACCGGCGATTACCTTGCGCTCGGCAGGACTGAGGTTCGGATCCCGGCTGGCTTGTTTCTCGGCAACTTTGAGATCCTCACGCACCTGCTCGGTTAGCCGGGACTCCCGTTGCTGCAACACCGAGCTGATCATCAGCCAGATGTTTCGCTCCGCGACGTAGGCAATGCCGGAGCGGGAGGATACCGGCACCCGGCGGATGACCGCCCACGACAGGAGCTCCCGCACCACCATGCTGACCGCGCCCTTGCTCAGGCCGAGGCGGTTCCTCAACGCCGTGGCGCTCATCGGCTCGTCGGTGAGATAGAGGATCGCCCACATCCGACCGTGGTTGCGCTTGAATCCCCAAAACTCGATCACCCGACCGACCGATTCGAGGACCGTGGTCTCCCACGCCGGGGCCGTGACGACCGGTTTCTTGCTGCGTTTGGTAGCCATCACGGGACCATACTGTCGAGCTCCCGCACGAGCCAACGACCGAGGGTCGACAGGGGCGTCAGCTCGAGATCTACCCGGGCCAGGGCGCGTAGGCCGCCATCGATCTCGAGGCGGCCGATGGCCAGCGCATCTGCCACCGCCTGGCTCGCTCTGATCCGTTGGAGCAAGGCCTGGTGCTCGGCCGGCGCCGGCGGTCGCTCGACGCAGGCTAGGAGCTGTACCCTGAGATCCGGGTCCGCTTGGGCGGCCAGACGCAAGGGCAGACTCAAGACACCGTCCTCGAGGTCGAGGCCCGCCGGCTTGCCGGGATCGAGGGTCAAAATATCGCGGACATCGTCGGCGGCTTGAAAGGCAGTGCCGAAGGCAAGGCCGAATCTCTCCAACTCCCACGCCGCGCCGTCATCGCCGCAATAGTAGGCTGGCGAGGCGCAGGCAAAGGCAAACAGGGCGCCGGTCTTGCCCGCCGCGATGTCGAGATAGCCCGCGGTCGGGACGTCGGCGGTCACCTTGGCCCGGTGCTGCGCAACCTCTGCCGAGAGAAGCGCATCCAGGGCTCGACGGTGGGCGGCGGTGAGGGTCGGCACCTCGAGTGCTTGCACCGTATCCAAGGAGCGCAACAACAGGAAGTCACCGCCGAGCACGCTCAGGGTGTTGGACCACCGACGCCGGGCCGCTGCCCGCCCTCGCCGGGTATCCGCCTCGTCGATAACGTCGTCGTGCAACAGGGTAGCGCCGTGGGTGAGCTCCACCGTCTCGGCGAGACGCAGGGCGACCTCGGACTCGACCCTCTCAGCCGCCGCGACGATCAGCACAGCCAGGGCGCGCAGACGTTTGCCCCCCGACGCAAACAGGTCCGCGCACAGCGCCGCCACCGGCTCCGGCCCGCGCTCGGCCCGCAGACGCCGGTTTAGCTCGGCCAGGGGCTCGCCGTGGAGCTGGTCCAGGGCCTGCCGCAGGCGTGAGTCCTGTGGGGCGAGCTCAGCCAGGTGGTGTTCAGCGTTCATTCGGTTCAAGTCACCTTAAACCATTCATACAATGGCGGCAAGCGGGGTGGGCTCTGGCCAAGGGGGCAGGGAGCCGTTTCCCATGCCTCGTGGTTGGAACTCGATTGGCTCAGTTGCCCGGGCGTCCCGGGCCGCGTAGGAGAGCTGGGGTGAGTGAGATCCCCCCATCACCGAGTATGCCGAGTCCCGACGCGCCGGGGCCGGGTGCCGAGCTAGGGAGCGCCATCCCCCTGTTCGGTCTGGCGCTCATGGCGCTCAACGATCACGTTCTGCGCCCGAGGTGGCCGGGCTGGGTGACCGGGAAGCTCTCCGACCTGGCGGTCGTGCTGTTCTTTCCCTTCCTGGTGAGCGCCACCCTCGCCTGGCTGGCGTGGGGAACGAACACGGTGCTCGCTCGGGTTGCCCCGGGGCGGGCTCCCCTATCCACCGGGCTAACCCCGGCCCGCCTCTGGATCGGGCTGCTGGCCACGGCGTCGTCCCTGGCCGCGATCAACCTCTCGGTTCCGGCGCGGGATCTCTACGTCGCCTTGCTAGAGACGGTGGATCTCTTCGGATGGATCGGACCGTTTCGCTACACCCTCGATCCAACGGACTGCCTCGGCCTGCTCGGGCTGCCGGTTGCCTGGTGGTGGGGCCGCCGCCTGGTCGATCGAGCGGCGCCGAGCTCCAGCCTCAAAACTCCGCCATGACCATCAGACCCGCCCCCTCCGGACTCGCGAGGGGCGCCAGGCGCCAGCGGGTGACGGTCTGTGTGCCATCGAGGGGCACCGAGACGTCAGAGGACAACGGCAGCAATTGGCTGGCGGCCAGGCCGACCACGATTCCTCCGGCCATCGCCAGCCACTCCCCGGCGTGCGGCGCATAGGTCTGCAGATCGGGTTGGTGCAGAAACGGCAACAGGACACCGACCGCGCTACCCGCGATCGCGCCGACGATCGCGTCGCTGTAAAAATGTAAACCGGCGCGCACGCGGAGATTCGCGGTGGCGGTGGCGAGGGCGAGCTCGACCCCCCACATGACCGCCCGCGCCGTGGTATCGCGGGTGCGCAGGCCAAACAGGTAGGCACCGGCCACCGCGGCCGTGAAACCCGTGGCCGAGTGCCCCGAGTAGAAGGACAAATGGGAGCTGCTGCCCGCCGCTTCGACGGTCGCCCGGACGCGCGGGTCCGGATGGTAGACGTAGGGACGGGGCCGCTGCACCAGGAATTTGATGGCGCTGTTGAGTAGGAAGCTGACCGCGAGGGCCTCCCCGAAAACCAGGGCGTTCTCCCCGAGGCGTTCGTCGGCACCGAGCGCCAGTTGGGCGGCCATCGGGATCAGGGCGGCGCTCACCAACAACACATCGCTGAGGTTCGCCGAACGGGCGGAGTAGATCTCCTTGACCGCCCCATCGACGGGCAACAGCTCCGCTTCCCAGCGTGCCTCGGTGTCGACCGGGATCAGATAAAACAGGAAGCCACCGAGAAGTGCGAGTCCGGCCAGGGTGGCGTCGATCGGCACGTCGACCCGAGTGTCGGCCCGAGCCGGCGAGGCCAGGAGTCCGATCGCAACGATGGCAGCCAGGGTGCGCACGCCTCGCCCCTACCCCGAACCTGCCGGCCTTGGCGAACGCAACTCGTGCCGGATCATCGAGACGGCCGGCTATGGAAGGATCGCGGTGTTGTTGCCCTCGATGCACTCGCGTTCCCCGAGTCCACCGCTGCCATCATCGTCGGCGACAACATAGACCGGAGCGCCGATGGGACATTCGGGCTCGCCCACCGTGGTCGAGCCTGGCCACACACAGGTGAGCGGCACGCAGTCCCCGGGCGACATGGGCTGGCCGGTGTTCAGGACGCAGAGCAGATCGGCGCCGGTCGCTGGGTCGCCGGCATAGAAGGCCACGGGTACGGCGGCCACGTCGGCGGTGCCACGGTTGCAGATCGAGATCGACACCACCCCCGAGTCGCTCTCCCCCGAGATGCAGGTGTTCCCGCCCGAGCCGGAGGTCAGGTCGGGGGAGTGCTCGGGATCGAGGTCACCGAGCACGTTCTGTCGGAAGTTGTTGAGGTTGGGCGAAGCCCAGTTCCTGGCGGTGGCGGGCAGGGCGGTGCCGTCCTCGTTGATGTGGGTGATGGAGTAGGCGTGTTGGTTCCAGATCCGCCGGGTGTCGACCCAACGGTCGAGCACGTCACGGTACACCAGAATGCCGTTGAAGCTGCCCGGGTGGTGCGCCCGGCAGACCCGGTTGGAGGGGAAGGCGTCGAGGAAGTCGTAGGCCACGCCGGCGGGGCGGTTCGAGCAAATGAAGTAGGAGGTGGCGGAGCCACATTCGGTGTCGGCGGTGCAGGTGCACAGACCCAGGGTGACCTCATTGGGATTCAGCCCGACCAAGCAGGTGCCGTCCAGGTCGACACCGTACCTGCAGGCGCAGATCCCGGAGACGCAGTCGACGTCCGAGTCGCAACGCAGGCCGGCGAACCGCGCGTCAACCCGTCGGCCGTCGCCGGAATCGACCGTGCTGCCATTGCAGCCAATACCGCAGTTGGTGTTGGAGCCGACCACCACCTCGGCGTTGAAGTCACCGTCGACGTCGGCGACGATCGGGTTCTCATACCAGGTGCAGGATGAGCGATATTGCGAGTAGATGACCTCGCCAGTGACGCCGTCGTAAACGCGGGTGAAGCACTCGTCGGCGTAGATCGCCTCGGCCCGTCCGTCCCCCTCAAAATCGAACACCGAGGAGCCGGTCACGCTCGAGCTGTTGTCCTGGCTACTGAGCCGCCAGAGCACGCCCCGCAGGCCGCTGTCGACCTCGCAGGTCGAGATATTATCGACACCGTTACAGCTCACCACCTCGGGAACGCCGCCGTCACAATCCGGGTCGTAGACGGTGTAGTAGTCCTGGCAGGCGACCGCGATCTCAGCCCGACAGTCGCCATCAAAATCCGCGACCGTGGGTGGCCCACCGGTGCCGGCGCCGATGTCGATACCATTGGCGGAGGCACCGTCGAGCAACAGATGACGACCGGAGAGATCCTGGAGATAAACGCGCCCGCTGGCGACCTTGGCGATCTCCGCGATGCCATCGAGGGCTCCACGGTCATCGTTGGCTGGGACGGCGCCGTCGAAGGAGCCAAAGTCAGCGAGCGCCACGTGGCCGAAGAAGCGGTTGGTAGCCTGCTCGTTGGTGGTGCTCCACGCCGATCCGGTCCACTCGTAGATGCCATTGCCGTCGACGAACTCCGCGACACCGTCATTGTCGACATCGGCCACGATGGGGAACATGCCCTGGCTGTAGGCACAGCAGTTGCTGGTGCTGTAGCCCGGCGCGCTACTCAGGTAGACGCCGGCGGCGTCATAGGTGTGGCCCGCCATGAAGACCTCGGCGACGCCGTCGGCCTCCAGGTCAAAGACACTCGGCCCGGTCCACCACGCGCAGGAGCTGCCGCAGTACTGGTCCCAGGTGGTGCCGTCGGCGCGGGTGGAATGCCAGGCGATGCGGAAGGCGCCGCGCCCGCCCCGAGCGGCCTCGTCGTAGGTGAAGGCGGTCAGGCCACCGGGCGCCGTGCCGCTGGTGGCGGCGTGGGCGATGATTTCTGGGTGCAGGGGCATGCTCCCATCGAGGTCGGCTAGGGCGACGGGGTTGCAGCCCCGAGCATCCGGGTAGGTCCCGGCGCGGGCGGCCGGGGCGTTGTGGGCCGCGGCGGCGTAGAGATCATCCTTGCGACGATTGACGATGAACTGGGTGGAGCAGTCCCGTCCATCGAGCACGCGAATGACGCCCCCGTCGTAACAATCGTCGAGGCTGCCCCCGTTGCGGTGGGTGCCAACGAAGACGATCGACGGGTGAAAGGTGGTCGGGTCGCCATCAAAATCGAAGTCGATCACGGTCGGCGTGGTCAGCACGTGGGTGTGGCCGCCGTAGATATCGACGCAGTAGCCGTTGACGCAGGAGAGCCCACCGTAGCAGTCCGTGTCGTTCACCTCGTCGAGGCACTCGATGCAGCTACCGCTGACGCAGGTCTCGTGGCTGTCGCACTCGTCGCCGTTCGGGCAGGCGGGCCGACAGATGCCGCCGTCGCAGAGCTCGCCGCTATCACAATCCGGGTCGGTGACGCAGCCGATGCACAGCCGGCAGCCGAGACAGTTGGAGGCGCCATCGCCGTAGCCGCAGAAGATGCTGCTGGCGCAGGTGACCGTGTCATCCACGCAGGTCTTGGTCGGGTGGCCGCAGGTATTGCTCGGACAGTGCTCGACCTCATCGGTGGGGCCGAAAAAGCTGCATTGATGCTCCGGGGCGAAGACGCCGACCACCACGAGATTCGAGCACTCATCGTTGGTCTCCGGATCGGTAGGATCCGTGCCGTAGGGAATGCAGGAGCCGGGCGGATCACAAGGCACGTCCGCCGGGCAGTCGCAGAACGAGTCGTTGATGCAGTCCTCGTGGTTGGTGCAGCCGCCCTGATCCAGAATGCACTGGTTGCCCTGGAAACAGAGCTCGCTGCCATCGCAGCAGCCCAAGGCGCAGCGGTGATCCGTACCAAAGCAGATGTCGGCGCAGTCGGGGCCCAGACACTCCTGGTTGGCGGCGCAGCAGGTCTCGGCGGGCCCACAGCGCACGCCGCTGTCGCACAGGAGCTCACACACGCCTTGGATGCACTCCTCGTAAACCGAGCACCAACCGTTGAGGCTACCCGGCTCACAGGGGAACTGGCAGGTGCCATAGTCGGGATCGCCCCAGGCGAAGATGCAGATCTGGCTCGCGTCGTCGCAGGTGCCGTTCGGATGGTCGACCGAGCAGGGGTAGGCGGCGCAAACGCCTGCATCGCAGAGTCGATTGGGCGGACAGACGCCGTTCGGATGCTCGGGACCGCACTCGTAGGGCTCACAGATCCCATCGACCGAGCAGTACTCCTCGGGGTCATTGCACAAACCGGCAGGGGTCTCCGGCGTGCAGGGGACCGGCTCACAGACCGCCGCGCTGCAGGTGTAGCCCGGGTCGCAAACCCCGGCGGGAAACTCCTCTGAACAGGCCGGGTAGGCAGTGCATTCGCCGGCGGCGCAGAACTCCCCGTCGGGGCAGGCGCCCTCGGGCTCGGTGGGCGAGCAGTCCGGCTCGGGCGCGCAGGACCCGTCGGTGCAGATCTCCCCGGGCCCGCATTCGCCATCCGGGTTACCGTAGGAACACGCGCCGAGCGAGATGCAGGTGCCGGCGTCGCACTCGAAACCCGGGTCGCAAGTACCATCCGGGTGGGTCGGGGAGCAGCGTAACGGCACGCAGGTCCCGTCGTGGCACCAGTCTCCGGCGTCACAGATGCCGCTCGGATCGGCAGCGCTACACGAGCCCACGCAGGCGCCCGCGATACAGGCCTCGCCCTCCCCGCAGGCACCCCCTGGATTGTCCAGGGCGCAGGGGCTGTCAGCCCCGCCGTCACCATCTACCCCGTCAGGGTCGAGCAACAGGGTGCCACCGCAACCGGGCGCCGCTGCGAACACCAACACCAGGACCCAGGGGGGGACACGTTCCACGGCAGGCTGCCTCCTTCCCTTTGATGGTACCATGCCGTGGGAGATCCAACACGGACAACGACCAAACAACCAGGAGGACAGCCTGGACCCATCCCTACGCCCGGCCTCCTACCCGCGGGGTCAGCGCTCCAAGAGGTGCCAATACTCGGCTCGCTTGCCGCTCAACCGGCCGCTGCGGATCCGCTCCTCGATCAACTGTCGGTCGACCGGCCGCGTCTGCACGCCGCCGCCGCTCCCCTCCCCCCGGCCGACCGGCAGGGCACCGATCACTAACAACAGCAAGGCGCAGGCCAGGAGCGCGGCGAACGCCCATTGCCTGAACCCGCTTGCTGGGGCGGCCTGCTCGTCGAGGCGGCAGCGATGGCACTGGATGCAATCGATCTCGGTTGGGCCGCCCACGCCGACGTCGCAGGCGCCGTAGCGCTTCGGTGCCAACCAGCGGCGCAGCAGGGAGACCTTACCCAGGATGGCCAAGAATGCGCCGGTCGGGCAGAGATAGCGACAACCGAAGCGGACCACGACCAGACAGCCCGCCGCCACCACCAACAGCAACAGAATGCCGAGCGCCGAGATCTCCTCGGCCCACACGTCGCGCAAGAGATCAACGCGCAGGATCGAGTCGCTGCCCGCCCCGAGCACCAGAGTTACGATCCCGGCCAGGAGCACGTACTTGATGAAGCGCGCCGGTCGATCGATCGCCGGTGGTAGGCTGCGGGCCCGGCCAACCAGACCGATGAGCTCCTGCACGGCGCCCGCCGGGCACAGGTAACCGCAATAGACCGGGCCGAGCAGGATCGCGCTCAGACCAACGAGCCACCACAGGCCGGTCCAACTCGACAGGCCGATCTCCGGCTCGAGCCGCAACCAGGCGAGGGGCTGAACCGTGGAGAGCTGAACCCCGAGCCACAGGCCGCCGATGAGCCCGTGGCCCGCCAGCCACGTCCGGCGCAGGCGCCGGCCCGCGAAACGTTGGACCGGCACCACCAGGAGCAACGAGATCACCAGGTACCAGAGACGAGGATCGCGCCGGTCCACCGACTGGCTCGCCTCGATCCGTGGCCGGCCAAAAACAGGTTCGCTCAACACCGCACCGGTCTCACGCAGGGCTCGGACCACGGCGCGGGAAGTCACGGTGGCGCCGGTGAGGCCGTCGATGATCTGGGTTTCGTCGGCGCCGGTGAGGCCGTCGATGATCTGGGTTTCGTCGGCCGCGGCCAGGCCGGTTGACACGTGCAGCGGCTCGAGGATGCTCTTGCCGGTGAGGCTCGCCAGGAAGTGATCGATCCCCTCGACGTAGCCGGGCGTCTCATGGTGGGCGAGCAACCCGACGTGCCGGATCTGACCGCCACGGTCGGTCGCGACGAGCAGATTTATCGGGCCGCCATAGCCGCGCACCTCGGGCGCCGCGGCGAGGCTGGCCAGGGCCAGACCCGCATCCTGTGACCTAAAGTGCTCCACAGGCTCCTCCGCCGCGCGCCAGGGCGGTGCGAAATCCTTCAAATCGAGATCGTCGGCCGTGAGTCGCGTCTGCGGGGGGAGAACGAAGGCGTGCACCACGACGTGACCTACGACGACGGCGCAACCGATCGCCCAGAGCGAAAGAACCACGCGCCGGTACGGAAAGCTCGCCACAGCGCTCCACCGGGCGAGGCCGGCGGCGACCAAGGGTGGCAGGTCGCGGGTCTCCCGCCACCAACCGAGCGCCAACAGGACAGCGGCAAAGGCCGCCAAGCCGACCAACCAAAGCGCCGCGCCGCCAACCCCGAGCACCGGGATGCCGACCAGTCCGAGCACCAGGGCGCAGGTGGCGCCGCCAAAGTGATCCGCAGCCTCGATGCGCGACCCGGCCGCGGCGCCGACCACCCCGACCCGCCCCAGCAGGGCCTCGGCCACCGGCACCAAACCTCCGCTGAGGGCGCCAGCCACGATAAAGGCCAGGGCTCCGACTGCTCTGCTCGGCATGGCCGCCGCGCCCCACACCCCGACCAGGGCCGTAAGGCAGGCGAGCGAAGCGAGCAGGATGATGCCAGCGGCGGTCACCACGCCCCGGCCGCACAACCACCGGACGACGAGACCACCGACGGCCAAGCCGCCCATCCACAGCCCAAAGAGCCAGCCGACCTCCAGATAGAGGGTGCCGAACCGCCCCGCAAAGAGATGGAGCAAAACGAGATCGAGCCCCAGGCCCAGCGCCCCACCGGCGCCGACGACGAGCACGGCCACGGACCGGGTGCTGTCCGCGGTCCGCGGCCGAAGGCCTGCACCGGCCAGGCCGAACAGGGCGAAGACCATGGCCGGCACCCACAACAAACCCCCGGTCTCCCGCACTTCTGCGAGCCAACCCGCGAGTTGCGGCCGCTCCTGTTCGGCGCGCACCAACAAGTTGTGGAACAGGGCGAGGGGTCGGTCCAAACGGGAGGGGACCACCGAGGGATCCCGCCGCAGGCTCGCGACCAGGTCATCGGCCGCGGCGACCCGGTCGAGCTCGACCAGGGCGGCAAAGGCGTCGCGGTCGAGCCGCGGGGTGGTGGGCAGCATCTCCAGGTAGCGGAGCTCGAGCTCCGCTGAATCGAGCTCGAGCAGGTCAGGCTCGCGGGCACCGAGCACGAAGCCGCGCTCCCCGGGCACGAGCCTCACCGCCGGGAAGGTCTCGATCACGCCAGCCACCACGCAGCCGAGGGCGGCCCGCAGACGCGGGCTCAGGTAATTCTCGGCGCCGCTCACCGGCACCAGCAGCACGCCCCTCGGCACGAGCAACTCGGCGACCGTGGCCAGAGTCTCCACCGCGATGAGACGGTCGTCGGCCAGGCGCAAGGGCGTGTCGACCAGCAGCCAAACGGCGTCAAAGGGCCCGCGGCGACGCAGCTCGGCTCGGCTCCGGATCGGATCACCCACGACCACCTCGAGCCGGGGATCAGCGGTCAGGCCCGGAACCTGGCCCAGGGCGAAATCACGGAAGCCGGGATCGCCTACCAGCCAGGTCACGTTGGTCGGGGCGCCGAGGGCGAGGATCCCGGGTAACAGGTCCAACCCCTCCTCACCGACCACCAACAGCCGGCGGGGTGCGGCGCTGAGCGCGGCGAGCAGGCCGGCGGCCCGCTCCACCCGGGGCGGGTCCGGGAAGGCGGCGAGGATCCGACCATCGCTGAGCAGGACCCGGGTACCGCGCAGATCGGCGAGCATCAACGACGCGCTCGCGGTCTCCTGGGCGGCCTCGAGATCGGCGCCGGGCAACACACTGCGAAGCTGCCCGACGCGCAGGGCCCGCCCGAGCGAAGGTCCGGCCAGCGGGATGACGATCACCAACGCCAATCCAGCCATGGCCAACCCGAGGCGCGATTGCGCCACCGCCAGGGCGCCGAGCACCCCGACCAGCGCGCAGAGCAGCAGCAAGGTCGCCGGCTCGACTCCCGCGGCGAGCAATAGGCTGGTCCCGATGCCGCCGGCCACCGAGCCTACGGCCTCCGCAACGAACACCACGGTGACGCTCCCCGCCAGACCAGCGCGCGCGGCCCGCAAACGTGCCGCCAGGGCCGGCACCAGCGCCCCGGTGCACAGGGAAACCGGCACCGCGATCGGCACGGTCCAGGCAAGGAGCAGGAGCACCGGGAATGGCTCGTAGGCGGGTACCCCGGAGGCCGAGCGGGCCACCCGCGCCAGCAGCGCCGCGACCAACGGCAGGCTGCCCTGCAAGAGGAGGAGCAACACCAAGCCGCGCTCGGCCCAGCGTCCGAGCAACAGAGCGCCCACCGCCACGCCGAGCAACCACAGGCCGAGGAAGGCGCCGAGGGCGATCTCGTTGCCACCGTAGAGCAGCAGCTCCTCGCGCAGCAGTAGGCTCTGGGCGGTCAACGCCGCGACGCCGGCACAGAAGGCCGCGACAATTACCAGCCGCATTTGGGACCGAGCCGCCAACCCTCGAGCTCCGCGCTAGTGCCTCGACTCGGCCGTAGTGAACGAGATGCGTTTCACTACCGTTCGCCCTGAGCAGCGGCCGGCGACAGCCGACCGCGTGTCGAAGGGCCCGTCGACTCACTTCCTTCGACTCGCTTCGCTCGCTCAGGACGAACGGGGAGTTGGACTCGCGCAGGGCGAACGGCGATGAAGAACACCAACTCCCTAGGCCTCGGTCGCAGCACTAGTGCGACCCGTGCTCGGCGAAGACCTGCGCCTCGTAGACCGAGAGGGAGACCTCGGCTGTACGCCATACGTCGCCCGGCAGGCCGGCCTTGCGCGCCAGACGCGTGAGCGTAGTGGCGCGGTCCCAATGTTGGTCCGCTGCCACCTGGGGCAGGAACGTCGCGCGCTTGCCCTTGGCCGCCAGCACGACCCCGTGCCGACCGATGATCACTTCTTCGTAGCTGGCCACCGGCTTCGGGTGGGTCAAGACGCTGATCTCGATCTCCAGCAGGGGCAACTCCGCCGCACCGACCGGCCGGAAGCGCGGATCGTTGACCGCCGCGGCGACCGCGTTGTTGCGAATGTCGCGCCACAGGGGCTGCACCGCGAAGATGTGACCGATACAGCCGCGCAGGTTGCCGTCCCGCTCGAGGGTGACGAAGGTGCCGTACTCCGCCCGGAAGGGGCCCTTCGCCGGCACCGCGAGCTCCGCGTCCTCCGGCAGCCGCTTCTCGCTCAGGTAGACCTCCAGGGTCTTGCGCGCCATCTCGAGGGCGAGGCGCTGCTCGCCGGGGTTGAGGACCGTGGGCCCGGGCTGCAACGCGGCGGCCTGCACCGGCCAACCGCCGGCGTGCTGAAACAATACGCTCAGGTAGCTCACCGAGTTGCGATAGTCGCCGGTCTGGTGACCGCTGGTGTCCCGAGCGATCTCACGACCCGGGCTGTCCCCGGGGAGCAACGCCAGCAGCAAGCGGATCGGCTCGCGCCCGCAAATGGTGTCCCCGGTGGCGGCGAGATAGGCATCGATGCCGTTCAGGTCGACCGCGGCCAGCGGCGCCAAGGCCCGGTTCATCAAGCCATCGAGTTTGGTCGGCAGTGTGTCCTTAAATGGGACATAGTCAAAACTGGGACCGTAGTGGGTAAAGTCGCTGGAGGCGATCACCACGTCCCGGGGACCGATCAAGGGGGCGAGTCGCTCGGCGATGGCGCGCACGTTCTCTGCATCCCCGAGGTTACCCACCACCAGGGGCACCAGCCGCACCCCCGGTTTGACCGCGGCGAGGAAGATGGCGTGCATCTCGAGGCTGTGCTCCTGACCGTGGGCATGGTCCGGACCGCCAAAGCCAGGGAGACCACGCAGAGCCTGAATCACCGCCTCGTCGATGACGAGCTCCCCGAGCGGGGTGCCGTAGGCGCGCAGGTCTGCGGCCGGCAGGGCGAGGCCCTGGAACCGGGTGCGGTGGGACGGGCCGAGCAAAAAGACGCGATCGATCGCCTGGTGCTTCAAGGGCTCGTAGGCGGCGGCCGCTACCTCGCCGGAGTAACGCAGACCGGCGTGGGGCCCCACCAGGCCGATGATCGGAGGTGTTTGCGTACCACCAGCATGCCGTTGGAGGCGTCCATCAATCTCGCGGCGCAGAGCCGCGGGGTCCCCGGGGTACCAGGAGCCGGCGTGGACCGCGGGCCGCACCCGCCCGGCGCTCGTTTCAGGGGGCGGGCTCTCACCGCGGGAGGTACAGGTGGTAACCGTTGCCGCCGAGACACCGAGGAAGGCGACGAGGGAGGCGAGGTGGAGGGGGTGAGCTTTCATCCGGCCAGATCGTTCGCTTCGTGAAGCCTGTCGACATCCAACGGCCGGGTCCGCCGGCGTATCCGCGCCAACAGATCCGCTGGGGCGCGCATACCGCGCCGCCCCACCGCACGCAACCCGTCGGACAGGGGCGCGGCCAATCCCAGCATCGCGGCGCCGACCATCAAGCCGCCGGTGATGCCGAGCCGGAGTAACTCCCGTCGTTTCATTGCCAGACCCCCGGGATCTCGGTGGTGCAGCGCGGACAGCGACCGCCGCTCGCCGACAGAACCTGCACGCCGACGCGGTACCCCCGCCGCTCCACCAACAGCTCCCCGCAGCTCGGGCAATGGGTGCTCTGCCCGCCCTTGCCCCGGACGTTGCCAACGTAGACGTAGTTGAT
>JAUUZB010000368.1 GCA_030590185.1 Deltaproteobacteria bacterium | reverse complement strand
GCTCGCCTTCCTGCTCGCCCTCCCCGAGCGGCGTCACGTAGTCGGCGACCTCGATACGCGGCACGACCGGCGGCGTACAATAGGAGAAGGCCGCTCCGCTAGCATCGAGCAGCTTCTCATGGACCACGGCTTCCCAACCTCGAGGGCAAGTCCACGACTGGAGCTGAATCGGCTCGGGCAGGGCCGGCTCCACTGGCAGGACCGGCTCAGCGACCTCCCAGCTCGGTCCCGGGTCAGAGTCCCCGGGCAGCGTAGCGTCGTTATCGCCGCCTCCGCCGTCGCCGGTCGACTTTGCCGAGCAGGCCGCGACCACGACGAGGAGCGGCAGCACCAAGGCTCGTCGCGTACGCACAACCATGAACGGACTATAGCCGCGATCAGGGCTCAGGACGTCAACAACTGAGGTCGGTATTGCTGCCGGTCAGCACTGGGCCAGAGCCTCGCGCCAGCCGCCGGCATCTGCATCCACTAGCGCACCGACGGGTCTGCTCAGCGAAAAACGCGACTCAGGGGACCGCGGTAGGTCATGCGCAGGTGCACCGGGGAGGAGCTGCCCTCGGGCAACTCGAACTGGCGCAGCGCCGCGGGTCCCGCCTTCATGGGCACCTCCTGACCCTCGATGGTCAGCTGCCAGTAGCCGTCGGTGGTCTCGGCCCAGATCAAGCCTCGGCCGGCGGTGGTGTCAAAGGGGGGGATCTCGATCTCGATCAGGCCCGGCTCGTACCGCCGCAAACGATAAGCCAGCGCTCGGCCCGCGGGCCAGGTGAACAACCGGCCGCCCCCGCACAACAGATGGCGTACCTGTTGGCGTTCCCGTTCGTAACGCCTCAGGCGCATGGCGCTGTAGCCCCACCAGGTCGGTTCCCCGCGCGAGTAGATCTCCTGGTACTGGTCCGGTGGAATGGTCTCACAAAAACGCGGCCGGTCGAGCACTCCCTGATCCGGTTCCTCGAGGGATGCCTTTAGGCGCGGTAGGGGCTGACCGAGCATCGCGGTCCGGCGCGCTAGGGTGAGTCGGACCGAGGTGGTGGCGACGTAGACCACGCCGAGCTCGAGAACGGCGACGAGCAACAGGAGGCGCCCGAGACCGGGGCGCCGCTCGCCCAGGTATTCGAGCACGAAGGCCGAGGCGAGGATCAGGAAGAACAACGCGAAGGGCTGGTGCTCGGCGCCGGGGAAACGGCCGAGACGGTAGAGCACCGACAGCTCGGCCAGCACGCGGCGCAGGGGCAACAAGTGATCGCCGCAGGCCAACACAAAGAGCAGCGCCGCGGCGACGCCCAGGGTGATGAACGGCACGGCGTAACGATCCCGGAAGGGACGCGAGCGCAGTAGCCCCACCCCGATCGCCACCAGGACGGTGGTGAGCAGCAGGGCGTGGAAGCGGTCCATACTAATGTCGACCCCGGGGAGCGCCTCGGCGCGATAGGGCCAGAGCAGATCGAACAGGGAGCCGAGAGGCAGGGAGCCAAAGGGATCCAACACCTGCTCCACCGGCAGGCCGCCCGCTCGCCTGCTCAGGCTGAGACCGCGCCATGCATGGATGATGGCGGGCCCGGCGAGCAGCAACCCGCCAGCAACTCCGATGGCAGCCGCGCCGAGACCCCGGACAGATAGCCGGCGGCGCCAGAGGGCAACGACGGTGTGCAGGAGCAGCACCTGAGCACCGAAGAGGAGGATGGTCGGATACCCGGCGGTGGCGCCCTCAAAGATGCCCGTGCCCACCAACAGGGCCGCACGCCCATGACGCCCGTGGCCCGCGGACAACAGCCCGGCGAACACCGCGAGCAACGCGACGGCGCTGCTCAGGTAGGAGAGGTGTTGGGCGTGACCGACCACGAAACCGGTGGCGAGGGTCGCCACGCCGACATAGGTGGCGGTCGAACGCGAGAGGCGCAGATCGCGGGCGCTGAGAAACGATAGCGCGAAGATCCCGTTGAGCAAGATCAGGTAGCAGAGCTTCACCGAGTAGGTGCTGTCCGGAAAGAGGATCCCGCACAGGTGATAGAGCGGATTGTAGAGGCCGAACTCCGGGCTCCAGCCATGGGAGAAGCCAGAGAAGGCAAACGGGAAGAAATCGGCGAAGAAGCCGGCGCGGCCGGCCGCGCCGTACCAACGGAATGCCCAAAGCCAGTTGTTGACCGCGTCGCCGTACAGATAGCCGCGGTGGTTGAGCAGATAGGGGTTGGCGATCAGGATGACCGCGGTCACCCCGACGCAGCCGAGGAGCAACGGGTGACGCTGCCACGCCGTGACGAGCCGGGCCCGTGCGGCGTGCAGGCGTTGAGATGAATCGAGCAGGCCCATGGGCGACAGATGCCGAGCGGTGATCGTAAGGCGGCGTGAGTCTATGTAGAAGGCGGGCGCCAGACAAACCGCGCCGACGCCGCGGTTCAGATCACTTCTGGGCGGCCAACCACTCAGCGCGATCACGGTCACCGAGGACGAGGGCGAGGAGCACCGGGTTTAGGCTCCGGCGGAAGTACCTCATCGACCGGAGTATGGCTTGGTCGATTCGGTCCTCCGCCAGTGAGGGATCTTGCACCCAGTACTCAGCGACGAACGTCTTGGGGCCTCCTTCTGACTCGGCGGCGCCGGCTGCTCGCCACGCCTTGGCCTTCAGCAACATCGATAGGGTGGTTCGCGCATCCTTGCGCTCCAACGGCTCGTCGCTTTGGGCACCCATGAGCTCCGCTAGCGTCGCCTGGGCTCGCGGGCTGGGATCCTCTGAGATGATATCCGCGATGAGTCGCAGGCAACGGCGAAGTACCGGCCGGTCCACTCGTCCGAACCTCCCGAGTTGAAGCTCGTATGCATTGACGAGCCCGGACAACGAGCGGGCCTCACCATTCTCGTTTCGGCTGAAGAGCAGTGGGTAGTGGCCGATGATTTCGCCGAGGGAGAAGGGTGGCAAGGTGTTATCCCCGGCTCGCGCCCGCATCTCTTTGACGATTGCGTCGTCGTCTCTGCCAATGCCAGGGTCGAGGAGGACCGCAATGAGGAGATCGCGCAGGTTGTTGCGCTGGGCCGGACGGAGCGCCTTGAAATCAGTGGGCTTGGCGGCGGGTGTTTTTTGAGTTTGGTTGAGGAGGACGCTGATACCGTCCGGTAGCGACGTAACCTCGACCAGGTCGCTTTGCCCGCGGAGAAAGTCGGACAGGGTTCGGAAGCCCAAGTCGCCGACACTGAACCCGGCGACCGCCTCACGTAGCTGGATGCCGAGGTAGGCGCCGCGGACTGGCTTGCCATCCGCTAGCAGCGTGCGCAGCGCTGCGCGTGTACGGACGAGGACGTCCGTTGGCTCTCGGCTCGATGGCTGGTCATCGGTCCTCGGGAGGATCTCGTCCTCTACGTCTACCTCGACCTCATCACCCTCGTCGTCATCGTCCCGACTCAGGTAGACGAAACGGTCGCACGCGGTCTGGAGCAGTTTTGCCGCGCTGGAGCCCGCCGGTGCGATGCCGAGGACGGTCTTTCCTCGCGACCGCAGTTTTTGCGCCAGTTGAGCGAAGTCCGAGTCGCAGCTGGCGAGGATGAAGGTGTCGATCTCAGGCGCCGTGTACAGGAGCTCAATGGCGTCGATCACGATCGAGATGTCCGCCGAGTTCTTACCTGCTGACTTCACGACCAGCTTGGGCACGCCCCCGAGCTCGAGGGTCTTGTGCCAGGCGTCGGTCCAGCCCTTTCGCCAATCGGCGAACACAGCCATCTGGCACACCTGACCCTGACTAGACGCAAACTCAGCGGCGGGCGCGATGAAGTGTGCGTGTACGTTCTCGAGATCGACGAACAATGCAATCTTGGCTGGCAAGGCGTTGCGCTCCCCGTGTTGGAGACGGCAATCTACGCGCTGAACCCACCACTGTCGAGCCCTGTCGCGGTACGGTTGCGGCCTTAGTCGACCCCGAAGCCAACCGTCACCACGAACGAAGTACCAAGATACCCGTGTGCGCTTCCCCTGCGGCCGCTCGTTCGCTCAGGCCGAGCCGCCAGCCATGCCCCTGAGGCGCGCCCCCGTCGCCACCCGCCGCCGCGCTCGCCGCTCCCGCCGCGACCTTCGTGTCGCCGAGACATCCAACGGCCTGAACACCACCATGATCGCCGGCATCAACAGGAGGTCCGCCGCCAGGGCCAAGGCGATGGTCAACGCGACCAGGGCGCCAAAGATCGCCACGCTTTGCATGGTACCGGCGAGAAAGATCGTAAAACCGGCGCACAGGATCACGGTGGTGAACAGCATCGCCCGGCCGGCGCTGGTGATGCTCTCGGTGATCGCCGCGCCGTAGTCGCCGGTGGCGTTGAAGGCGCGCCGGAAGCGCACCAGGAAGTGAATGGTGTCATCCACGGCGATGCCGATGGCGACGCAGGCGATCAACAGGGTGATGAAGTCGAGGTTGAGGTCGAGCATTCCCATCACTCCGAGGGTGATCAGGATAGGCAGCACGTTCGGCACCATGCTCCACAGGCCGAGGCGCAGGCTGCGCACCACCGCCACCATCATGATCAGAATCATGACCAGCGCCGCCAGATAGCTGTAGAGCTGACCGCGGCTGAGATTCTCGGCCATGCGCACGAACAGGTGGCTGACGCCGGTGAAGTGAACGTCAACCCCGGGGCCGAACAACGCGTCGGCGTACGCCGTGGTCTCGTTGATCATGGCGGTGGCGGCTTGGGTGCCGTCACTCTTGGCGCGCAGGTCCACCCTGACGATGCGATAGTCGTCGGTGACCAGGGCGAACAGGCCGTCTGGATCGCTGTTCTCATAGAGCAACAGCTCCTGGGCCACGGCGGCGCGGGTGTCCGGGATACGGTAGGCGGCGCTGTCGCCGTCGGCGAGCACCTGGTTGGTGCTCATCACCAGATCCGCGATGCTGATCGTACCGACCACCTTGTCGTAACGTTTCTCTTGCCAGTCTTGGAGCTGCACGAGGCGGCGCAAGAACTCTGGCTCCTTGGCGCCCCCTTCGCTGCCCGTGTCGATCATCAACTGGATGGAGCTGGTGCCGCCGAGACGCGCGTCGATGTGATTGAAGGCCTGGCGGATCGGTGTCGATGGTTTGAATGCCTCTACGAAGTTGGTCTCGACCTGCACCCGTGACGCTCCAAAGGCGGAGACGGCGATCAGCAGCGCGGAGACCGCGACGATCGGCCGGGCACGACGTATGGCGAACTGACTGGTGCGGGCCAGCAATCGCGTCCAGATGTCGGTGTGGTCGCCGTCGTGGATGACGGCGGCGGGGATCTTCACCCACGGGATGCTCAGCACCGCCGGCACGAACAGCATGGTGACGACGTAGGCGAGGGCCACGCCGATGGCGGCGAACAACCCGAGGCTACGGATCGGAGGCACCGGCGCGAGGGTGAGGCTCGCCATGCCCGCCGCGGTGGTGAGGCTGGTCAACAGGGCCGCGAGGCCGACGTGGGCGACGG
>JAUUZB010000602.1 GCA_030590185.1 Deltaproteobacteria bacterium | reverse complement strand
GGTGATCCGCTCCGGGGCGATCAAACCATAGGCGGCGAGGCGCATCTCCGGGATCAACTGGTGCCGGGTGCCGGTGAGGCTGGTCTGCTTCCGGGCGACCTCATCGCCAGACTTCACATCCATGGCGCGGAGGTTCAAGTTGAAGGCATCCCCCACACCGGCGACGGAACCGAAGACCACCACCTCGGCGCTCACCAGCTTGCCCACCGCCACCGCGCATTTCGGGCCGCCGGCGCAGGCGGCGACATCCTTGTTTTTGCGCAGGGCGATCTGAACGTCGACCTGCGAGATCAAGTCCACCGTATCGATGGTCCCGATGCTGCGCCGCAGGTAGGTCTCCAGGCTGGCGGTCATGTCGTTGTCGATACCGAGGGTGGCCAGATCGAGCACGGCGATCTTGACCTTGCCGTGCTTGCCCGCCTTGCCGGCCACCGAAGGCGCGGCGTCACCGTTGCCCCCTGGGCTCACCTTGGCGTTGGGGTCGGCCGGTTGCTCGGTTTTGGACGGCGGCCGCTTCTTGCGCTTTTTGCCACGCTTGGCGTCAGCGCCGAGGGCCGTCAACAACACGGCCAAGAGAACTAAATATCTCACGGATTGATGATAATTGGCCGATCGCCCCGCCGCAACTTTGCGCCGCCATCAAAGTCGTCGCCCCAGGCCCGCCGCGCAGAAGCCGGCTCGATTCACCGGCGCGGGGGGGCGCCCGGTTGCTTGGGGACCGGCTTGAGCACCAGCTGGACCGGCACCATGTCATTGGGCACGACCTCGATGACGCGCGTCTCGCTGATGAAACCCGGTCGCTCCCAGGTCACGGTGTGTCGCCCGACCGGCAGGCCGTCGGCGACGAAGGGCGTGCGGCCAACCACGAGCCCGTCCAGGATCACCACGGCCCCGGGGGGCACGGACATGATCCGCACCTCGCCGGTTTGGTCCCCGGTGCTGCCGCGGGTGGCGAGCCAGCTGATCAGCACCAGCAACAAGGCGATCACCACCGCGCCAATCACGATCAGATGATCCCGGGAGATCCGGCGCGGCTTGAAAGCGTCGCGGATCTGGGTGGGCTGGGCGTTCCCGAGGAACGCCTCCATCTCCTCGGGTGATTTGGTCTGGGTGGGCTCGAGCCGACCGGGCCGTGCCTTGACCCTGGAGGGATCGGATCGGCCGGTCCGAGAGCTGTTCTCCTGGCGATCCAGGCGGTCGGGGCGAACCCGAGTATCCCGGCGCTCGCCGGGCCCCTTTTTGCCACGACGCCGTTTGCCCCGGGGACCGCTCTTGCCGTCCGATTTGCTGCTCGACCCGCTCCTCGAGCTGTCAGCGAGGGCCTCCGGGAGCATGACCCGACCCGTGCCTGGGGAGGTCCCATCCATGCGAATGTGAGGCATGGTGCGGCCGTCGCGGGCGGCCTCCTCCACGGCCGCAGAGAAGATCGCCGGATCCGTGTCCGTGCTCTTGTTGTTCTCCTCGTCGGTGCGAAACGCCTCACGCTCGGGATCCGTGTCCGTGGAGGCGGCCTCCGGGAGCCGCGCATCGACCACGGTCTCGGTGCGCTGCACGGTCGTCGCCCCCTCCCCCGCTGCGTCCTCCGGCGGTTGCTCGTAGTCGCGCGCCTTCTCGAGCCGCTTGAGGTCCGCCTTGTGCTCCCGCGCGAACAGGCTCTTCATGAGATTGGCGAGCTCGCGCTGCTTGGGATGCCCATATTTTTGGAGCATCACCCCGACCACCGCGTCATGCATCGCCGAGGCGGACTCGTAGCGATGATCGCGATCCTGGGTGAGGGCTCGCAGCACCACCTCCTCGAGCTCCGGGGTCACCTTGGGCGAGATCAAGCTCGGCGGGTAGACCTCGGCGTAGCGGACCTTCTCGAGGACCGAAAAGTCACTTCCGCCCTCGAACATCCGCTGCTGGGTGAGCATCTCCCAGAGCAGAATGCCTGCGGCGTAGACGTCGGTGCGGGCGTCGACCGACTCGCCGAGCACCTGCTCCGGAGACATGTAGCCATACTTGCCGCGCAGCACCTTGCCCTGGGGGTTGGTGGCCTCGGTGCCCATCTTGGCGATGCCGAAGTCGATCAGCTTCACCGCGCCGGTGTAGCTGATCAGCACGTTGTGGGGGCTGACGTCCCGGTGCACGATGTTGAGCTGCTTGCCGCTGACGTCGGCTTTGCGGTGGGCAAAGTCGAGCCCCTCGAGCACCTGGGCAACGGCGAGTAGGACCAGATGCTCCGGCAACTCAATCCCGTCGTGGTTGGCGCGGTCGATGATGGCCCGCAGGTCGCGCCCCGGCACGTACTCCATGGCGATAAAAAAAGCGTCGTCCGATTTATCGAGCTCGAAGATCTGGGCGATGTTGGCGTGATTGAGCAGCACCAACAGCTTCGCCTCATTGACGAACATCTCCACGAATGCCGGATCCTCGGAGACGCTGGTCAGGATGCGCTTGAGGGCGATGATTTGGTCGGTGCCGCCGAAACCGAAGGTCTTGGCGAGGTAGACCTCGGCCATGCCGCCCTGGTTGATGCGGTCGAGAAGCAGATATTTACCGAATTTCTCCGGCATCAAACTCTCACTACTCCCTACACCCAGACTCCCGGACCAGGATATGGTGGCCCAGAATCGGGGCGTGGCTCCCGGTCACTATGCAACAAGCCCCGTGAGGTGCCAAATGCCCTATTGTCCATCCTGCCAGGCTGAGTACCGAGAAGGTACCGAGAAGTGCTCCGACTGCGGCGACGCGCTGGTGGAGACGCTGCCAACGGAGTCGGACCGTCCCGTGGGGGAGCGGATCGATCTCTTCGTCTGCTACCGCGAGCAACTCGTCGGCCGAGTCCTCGGGGTACTGCAGGATGGGGGGATCGAGGGGCTGGTGCGCTTTCGCGGCTCCACCGCCTTTCCGATGAACGTCGGTACCGAGAACCAACACATCATCGCGGTCCTGGCCAAGGATCTGGACAAGGCGCTGGAGTTGGTGCGCGCTGCGGTGGCGGACGACCTCTTCGGCGATGACGGCAAGCTGCTGATCTCGGACGCCGGCGCCTCCGGGGATTGATCCCCGGCGCGCTGCCCAGGACGCTAGCCCGGGGCCATGTGATGAGGGATTCCGAGAAGACCAGGGAACAGCTCATCGAGGAATTGGGGCTCCTTCGGGCCGAGGTGCTAAGTAGCCGCGGGAGCATCCCGGCCCGGGGCACCGAGTCATTTCTCGCCGAATCGCAGAAGATCGCCCACATCGGTAATTGGAGCCTCGACCTTGGCACCAACCAGCTAACCTGGTCGGACGAGGTCTATCGCATCTTCGGGCTGGAACCGCAGGAGTTTGGCGCCACTTACGAGGAGTTTCTCGACGCGGTTTTGCCGGAGGACCGTGCCGCCGTAGACGCCGCCTACTCCGACTCGCTGGCTGACGGAAACGATAGCTACGAGATCGAACATCGGGTGGTCCGCAAAGGGACCGGCGAAATACGCGTCGTTCACGAGAAGTGCATCCACGTACGCGACGCGAGAGGTGTCGCGATTCGATCAGCCGGCACGGTCCAGGACATCACCGAGCGCAAGCGAGGGGAGGATGCGCTGCGGGAGAGCGAGGAACGATACCGTTCATTCGTGCGGACCTTCGGCGGCATCGCCTTCCGCGGCCGGATGGACTTCGTCCCGGTCTTCTTCCACGGGGCTGTCGAGGAGATCACGGGATACTCAGCAGACGCCTTCATGGCGGGAGAGCCACGCTGGGACCAAATCGTTCACCCGGATGACATCGCCGAGTTCCATGAGAAGGTGAAAGCAGCGCTAGCCAATCCTGACGAGCCCGGCACGGCTGAGCATCGGATCATCCGCAGGGACGGGGGGATTCGCTGGATCCAGCAATACTCCCGACTCCAGTGTGACGACTCCGGGAACCCCCTCTTTGTCAACGGCGTCCTCACCGATGTGACGCGGCAGAAGGCTCTCGAAGAGCAATTCGTCCAGGCACAAAAGATGGAGGCCATAGGTACCCTAGCCGGTGGTGTCGCCCACGACATGAACAACGTGCTCGCCGTCGTGCTCGGACTCGGCTCGGTGCTGGAACGAGCCAAGAAACCAGATGATCCTGAGTTGCGCGACATCCTGGAAATCGTCTCCGCTGCCCGCAGAGGGAAATCTCTGGTGGAGAACCTCCTCGGTTTTGCCCGCAAGGGCAGGTACCAGAAGGAGAGCACGTCGCTCAATG
>JAUUZB010000183.1 GCA_030590185.1 Deltaproteobacteria bacterium | reverse complement strand
GGTATCGATGCTGATCAGGATGACGTGGGTATAGGTCCCTCGACTCGTCATCCACAGCGAAAGGGCGACGGTTCCGACGGCGATCGCCACCAGGCTGATCGCCAATCGCCGGTGCTCGGCCAAGACACGGGGGATCGGCATCACGGTCCTTCCTCTAGATAGCCGAGCGCCCGCAAGGCCTCGCGAACATCCGGGGTGAGATCCGGGGGTGGTGTTGGTTGGTCGGCGCCGGTGTGCACGCGCCAACGGGCGAGCTCTCGTCGCAAGCGCTCCACCACCTTTGGTTGCTCGGCGGCCACGCTGTGCTGCTCCCCTGGGTCCCGCTCGAGGTTGAAGAGCTCGAAGGACTCCCCGGTCGCGGTCGGGTAGGCGATCAGCTTCGAGCCCTGGACGCGGATCGAGGCGATCAGTCCCCGCCGGGCCATGGGGGCGCTCAGTCCGCGAACCCGCGGGGGCTCCGTCCGAGCCATGCTGAACAGGGGACGCCGTGGCCAGGGTCCTCCGTTGCGAATGGCCGGCAATAAAGAGCGGCCGTGGTTGGGCGGTGTCTCGACCCCGAGCAGGTCGAGTAGGGTCGGGAGGAGATCCACCTGGTGGACCGCGGCCCCGATCCGTTGGCCAGCGAAGCGACCCTGCGGGAAACGCATGACCCAGGGGACCAGGATCTGCTCCTCATAGACCCGGCCGCCATGGTCAAACACGAACGGTCTCTCAACCAGGGTCTCGCCATGATCGGAGGTGACGATCACCAGGCTGTCCTCGAAGAGACCGGCCCGCCGCAGCTCCTGAAAAAAACGTCCGAGGTGATGATCGGCGTAGTGGATCTCGCCATCGTAGCGGCTGACGTATTCCTCGAGCTCACCCGGTTGAGCCTCGCCGCGGCGCAGGCGGTCGAGCTCGGCGCCCACCGGGAAACGAAAATCGTCGACCCCTCGTGGCAGGAAAGGTCGCCCGTGTTGCTCTGGCGCGCGGTAGGGGAAGTGTGGATCGAAGAGGTGGAGGAACAGGAACAGCGGCCGCTGCCCGTCGCGCTGCTCCAGCCAGGTCGAGACTCGGTCCACGGTGTCGGCCGCCCGGCGGTCGCGGGTCTTTTTGCCGCCGTCGTCGTAGTGCCCGAATCCCCGGTCGAGCCCGGTGGTGTCGCCGTTGAGGGTGAAGCCGCTGACAAAGGCGGCGGTTTGGTAGCCGTGGGTGGTGAGGATCTCCGCGAGCACCGGCACGTCGTCGCGCAGGGCGTAACCATTGCGCACGATGCCGTGGGCGGTTGGATAGAGCCCGGTGAGGATCGAGGCGTGGGCCGGTGCGGTGTTGGTGTGGGCGGCGATGGCCTGGTCGAACACCACCGCGTCGGCGGCGAGGGTGGTCAGGTTCGGGGCCGTATCCCGGGCGTACCCATAGAACGGTAGGTGGTCCCGGCGCAGGGTATCGATGCTGATCAGGACGACGGACATCGGATGAGTCGCCCGCGGGCCCGGTGGCTCATTGCAGACGCAGGCCGGCACCATCAGCAACACTAGCCCAACGAGGTACCACCGCGGCGAGCTCACCCGGCCTCGGCTCACCGCGCGGGGTGCCTGGGGTCCGTTCAGGCGGGTTGGCCGATGCGTTGCCATAGCTCCTCTGCCTGTCGTCTCGTCGACTCGGGGGTGCCGCTGTTGTCGATCACCCAGGTGGCCCGGTCGCGCTTGCCATCCAGGGACATCTGGGTGGCGAGCTTGCGCTCGGCCGCCGCCCCGTCGATGCCATCCCGCGCCATCAACCTCTCGAGCTGAATTGCCCGGGGAACCCACACCAGGATGACGCCGGCCATGCCCGCGGCCAGGTTTCGTTCGTAGAGCAGCGGGACGTCGTACACCGCCACGGGCACGCCCCGGGCGGCGAGCTCGGCGACTCGTTGCGCTCCGGATTGGGCCACTGCGGGGTGGGCAATGGCGCTGAGGGCGGCGAGCTCGGCTGGATCGCCAAACACCCGGGCACCCAGGGCGCAGCGGTCGATGCTGCCGTTGGCCGTCAACACGCCCGGGAAGCGCTCCCCGATGGTAGCGGCCAATGGGCTGGGGTGGCCGTCCCGCGCTGCGATCAGCTCGTGATAGACCGCGTCGGCGTCGAGGAGCTCGGCCCCGAGCTGCCGCAGGGTGTTGCTCACCGTCGACTTGCCGCTCGCGATCCCGCCGGTCAGGCCGATCAGCTCCATGGGCGCACTATACTGTGGTCCCTCGATTCACCCCAGCATTGACAAGTGCCGCCCGCCGTCATACGAGGCCCCGCCGTGTCTGAGAGTGCCTTCAAACGGGCCCATCGGGTGGCCCAGGTGCTGCAGCAGGAGCTCGGCGCCCTGATCGGGAACGAGCTCAAGGATCCCAGGGTGGGGTTCGTGACCGTTACCGAGGTGCGTCCAGCCGACGACCTGCGCACCGCCCGGGTTTTCGTGTCGGTCTATGGTACCGACGAAGTCCGCCAATTGACCATCATCGGTCTCCAGGAGGCCGCTGGTTTCCTCAAGCGCGAGTTGGCTCGACGGGTCAACATGCGCTTCACGCCGGCCTTGACCTTTGTGCTCGACACCACCCTCGACCAGGCGGAGCACCTCGACCGGCTGCTCGACGAGGCGAAGCGCGGGTCGGCCGATATCGATATCGAGGGCGAGAGCGAGAGCGAGAGATCTGCTCCCCAAGCCGGTGAGCCGTTGGCCGAGCCGGTCCCCGTCAAGACGGCCCGTAGCGAGCTAGCGGAGCGGGCCGCGGAGCTCGAGTCCCAGCCAGCCAAAAAAAACCGCACCCAGCGTTCGAGAGGCAAGGCCGGCCGTTCCGGCCGCAACCGCACCCGTAACCGCAACCGCAGGCGATAGGTTCGATCCCGTGAATAAGTCTTTGAATGGTGTGTTGGTCATCGACAAGGAGGCGGGTCCCACCTCCCACGACGTGGTCGCTAGTATCCGCAAGATTCTACGTCAGAAAAAGGTCGGGCACACCGGGACCCTCGATCCGGCTGCCACCGGCGTCCTGCCCCTGGTGCTCGGCAAGGCGACCAAGCTGGCGCGTTACCTCACCGGCTCCGACAAGGTCTATTACGCCACCATTCGTCTGGGCGCGAACACCGACACCCTCGACAGCGAGGGGGAGACCACCCGGGAGCGCCCGGTGGAGTCGAGCCCGGCTCAGGTCGAAGAGGCGGTGATGTCCTTCCTCGGCGAGATCGATCAACTGCCGCCGATGTACTCGGCCAAGAAGATCGACGGCAAGCGCCTGTATGAGCTCGCCCGTAAGGGGGTCGAGGTCGAGCGCGATCCGAAGCGGGTGACGATCCGCGCCATCGAGCTGATCTCCTGTGAGCTGCCGGACGTCACCATCCAGGTCAATTGCTCCGCTGGCACCTATCTGCGGGTGCTCGCCGAGGACATCGGCGAGAAGCTCGGCTGCGGCGGCTATCTCTTGAAGCTGCGTCGCATCTCCGCCGGGCCGTTCGCCATCGACGCCGCCATCACCCTCGACGCGATCGCTGACAACCCGGACCTGGCCGTGGAGCGGCTGGTGTCGATGACCGACGCCCTGTCGAGTCTACCGAGCATCAATTTGCCGGTGAGTATTGGCCAGATGGTCACCTCTGGACATCAGCTCAACGTCGGCGATCTGCGCACCCTCGACATCCCGGAGTTCGCGCGTGAAACCGCCATCGCCCTGCGTCTCGACGACGGTGAGCTGATCGCCGTGGCGCGCACGCTGATCGCCAGCGATGAGCTGTCCACCTGCCGACGGGACCGTCGTGCCCTCAAAACCGAGCGGGTGTTGGCCCAGCGCAACTAGGCCCGGCGCCGCTTGCGTTTGGCCTTCTTGCTCTCCTTGGGACCGCGCCCCGGGCCTTCACGCCCCTCTGGCTTGCCGCGCGCGAAGCGGTAGAAGTCGCGGCAGGGCCCGCGCATCCAGTAGGCGAAGATCAACAGGCACACGAGCCCGAGCCAGTCGCCGAAGCGCGTGTAGATGGTGCGCCCCGACAACAGGGCGACGGTCTCGACCAGATTGGCGCGGGCGACGACCGGGGTCTGGGAGAGAATGCGACCGGCCGGGTCCACGAAGGCGCTGATCCCGGTGTTCGTGGAGCGTGCCAGAAAGCGGCGGCTCTCCACCGCCCGGAAGGTAGCGAGGGCCAGGTGGATGATCGGTTCGTGGGTGTCACCGAACCAGGCGTCGTTGGTGAGGTTGATCAGGACGTGCGGCTCGTAGTCCATGACCTTGCGCACGAAGCCGGGCAGGACGTCTTCGAAGCAGATCAGGACGCCGTACTTGACCCCGCTGAGCTCCAGCGGTCGGGTGTGTTTGCCCCGGTCCCAGCTCGCCGCCTCAGGAAACCATTCGTAGAGGATCGGGAACATCTCACCGCCCGGGATGTACTCGCCAAAGGCGAGCAGGATGTTCTTGTCGTAGCTCCCCATGATGTTGCCCTCGGCGTCGGCGAGGAATGAGGAGTTGTAGACGAGCGGCTTTTGGTTCGGCCGGGTCTCGACGCGAACCGCGCCGAACAGCAGCGGGGTGGCGAGATCGCCGTAGACTCGGCGCCGGACGTTTCGGGTGTCGCTCCGGATCGGGTAGTAGTAACCGGACTCCGGCCAGACTACGAGGTCGACGCCTTGACGCTCAACCTCCAGGCTGCCGTCGCGGTGACGGCGCAGCCCCTTGGCGGGGTTCTTGGCCTTCTCGTAAATTCCAACGTTGCCCTGCACCATGCCGATTTTGATCCGGCGATCGGCGTGGGCGACCGTATCGTCGATGTTGGCCACGGCGCCGAGGCCGTAGAGCAGGTTCCCGACAAATAGGAAGATCAGGGCCGCCCAGCCGACGGTCGGGAAGGGACGCTCACTGCGGAACTTCCAGGCGATGGTTTGGTAGAGCACCGCCGACGTCAGCACCAACAGGAAGGTCAAGCCGAGCGGTCCCCACAGGTCGAGGCTCTGGATGACGTAGGTCCAGCGGTACTGTGAGTTCGAAAGATAGGAGGGGAAGATCGCCGGGTAGATCCACTCCGCCACCACCATGAGCACCGGGGCGACCAAGACCAACGGCAGTTTTAGACGGGTCGTCAGCCGGTTGACCGTCCAACCCCAGACCCCGAGCAGAGAGCCCTGCGCCAGACAGAGCAGAAAGTAACCGAGGAAGGCCAGGGGCAGCGGCAGGTAGGCGAACTTGGTCAACAGATGGATGATCCAGGTGTAGCCGCCCATGTGGGTGACGAGCCCGAACAACCAGGCGATGAGCATCGCCTCGGCGCTGGTCAGGCTCTCGTCGTCGAGCGCCCAGAGTACGCCGATCAAACAGAACCAGGAGAGGTAGAACTGCTCAAAGCCACAGAAGCCGACGAAGTAGGCGACCCCGGATAGGCTGGCCAGCAACAGGGCAGGCCAACGTCGGCTCAACCAGCCGAGCTGGCGCTCCCAGCGCCGGGCGCTCAGAAGGTTTGGTGGCGGTGCGTCGGTCATCGGCGAGTCAGCACTCTATAAGGTCGGCGCGCTTGACGCGAACCGGGTCGCTACCTATATCACCCCCGGCGGACCGCTGGTGCCGTTCGTCCAGGGGGTCGCTCCGGGAGTTTTGGGATGCCCATCTACGAATACGAATGCAAAAAGTGCGGCGAAGTCTTCGAAGTCATGCAGAAGTACTCGGATCCGCCGCCCAAAACCCACAAGTCGTGCGGTTCCCGCCGGGTCAAGCGCATCATGAGTCGCTCCTCCTTCATCCTCAAGGGCACCGGTTGGTACGTGACCGACTACGCCCGCAAGGATAAGGGTGACTCGGGGTCGAATTCGAAGGGCAGCTCCGGGTCCAAGGAGAAGGGCGAGTCGGGGTCCAAGGAGAAGGGCGAGTCAGGGTCCACGGAGAAAAAACCCTCGAGCTCCGAGGGTAAGGACTCCAAGGGCAGCTCTTCAAAAAAGGCGACCTCCGGCAAGAACGCCGCCTGAGTCCCGTTTCACTTCCCAGTTGGCGTCGACGAGGAGGGTGGCAGCACAATCCTGGGCGTGCCGCGTGCCGACCCGTCGTCTTTTGGCCGCGCCGCCTCCCCGCGGGTCGGCTCCGGGCCAGCGATGCGGGCAACGTCGCGGCGCAACAGCTCGAGCTCCCGGCGGATGGCGCGCAGCTCCGCTAGGGTTGGGTCCGGGGGCGGCGGGATTTGACGGTTGCCGACGCCCGGGCGACCGGCCCCCGATGCAGGCTCCAGCTGGGGGGCGATGCAATGGTAGCGCACGCAGGTGTGCGCATCCGGGCAATCATCGGCCTTGGCGCAAACCCGGTGGCAGCTGTCACGATAACAATCGTAGCCCGGCCCGCAGTCTTCATCCGTGGCGCAGGCCTTGCCGGTCAAGTCGGGACGGCAGCCAGCGCACACCACCAAGCCGGCGACGAGCAGGCCGGGGACCAGGGCTCTCGCCCAGGGACCTAGCGCGGAGTGGAAGCCCACCTCTGTTCCCCCTACAGGCTCGAGGGTCAGAGACTGGCCTTGAAGTGCGGCGCCGGCTTGAAGGTCACCGTTTTGGTCTGGGGGATCTGAATGACCTCCCCCGTCTTGGGGTTCCGGCCCTTGCGCGGCTTGCGCTTCTTGATGGTCCAGGTGCCGAAGCCCGGATAGGTGAACCGCTTGTCCTTGCGGATCGCCTTGTGCAGATGCTCGAAAACCGATTCGACCATCTGGGTCGCGAGTTTTTTTGTAACGCCGGGGCCGAGATCCTTGGCGACCCTCTCGATCAATTCCGCCTTGGTCATACGTGCCCCTCCGTGCGAAAAGAGTCCATGCTTCTAGAAGGGCTCGGTGGGGCTGTCAAGGCGGGGTGGGTGGCACCCGGTGACACGGCCCTTGACAGGCGCTCGCTCGGCGCCCGCGTCGTCCGCCGTTTGGCGTGGCTCGGTTTGTTTGTGACGCTCGCTGCGACGCTCGTGGCTTGTATGGGCTCTGCCCCGGGTTGGTACGTCGAGGCGCCGCGGGTGGTGCGCGACTCGGCCTACGAACGTTTTCTGGTGACCACCGGCAGCGGCGTCTCAGCAGATCGCCGGCAGGCCTGCGCGGCGGCCTACGAGATAGCCTTCC
>JAUUZB010000567.1 GCA_030590185.1 Deltaproteobacteria bacterium | reverse complement strand
TCCCAGGGCATGATCAACCAGTTGATCCAGGTGCTGGGCATGTCCCGAGCCCGCTGAGCGCCGCGCCATGCTCGAATCCCTTGCCAAGCTCGGTGGCGGACTCTCCGGCGGCATCGACCTGCCGGACACCGCCGACTACACCGCCCGTGCCGGACGCGGCGTGCGACTGCTGGCCGAGGGCTGCGGGCTCGCGGGCGACACGGAGCTCGAGCGTTTTCGCAGCTGTCACAAAAAGCTCACCGTACCGATTACCCCCGACGGCGGTGACCTGCTCGAGGTCGTCGGCTCGGCCATGGGCCTGTTGCCGGTCACCTATGAGCTGGTGCTGGTTTACAGGGGCGACGGCCCGGCGGGGTTCGGTTACCTGACCCAGGGCAGCAACGCCAAGTCGGCCGCCGGGTTGCGCCTGCTCTTGCAAACCGGGCTGGAGCTGTATCTGGAATCGGGCAGTCCGCACGCTGGCGCCGAGATGTTGGTCGAGTTGTTCGCGCTGGCCTTTCCCGATCCGAACGCCCTGGCGGAGTATCGCAGCAGCGCCCAGGCAATGGTCCTGTGCCTGGTGCCGCGGCCCGAGGGGGTGCAGCTCAAGGCCTACTTTAATACGCGCATGTACATCGATGGCGATCACCGCGGCCGGGTGCGGCGGATCGTCGCCCGGACGGGCGCCGGTACCGAACGCTTCGATGAGGTTTACGACCTGCTCTACGATGAAAAGCGCGGCTGCCGGTTCATGGGGGTCGGTGCGGATATCGATGGCAGCGGTCGCGCCAAGCTCTACGTCCGGCTCGACACGGCGGGTGCTTTTGATCACCTAGCGCGGGTCGGTGACGCCCTCGAGATTCCGATCGACATCGATACCCTGCGCAACAACTTCGCTTCCGACGACCTGGCCAACGAGATGGAGATCGCGATCGGCCTGCGCGGGGAGGAGCCCCCGACGATCAAGTGGACCACCTTCTTTCCGGGCAACACCGAGCGACCGTCGGTGCGCGAGGCGACCGAGCGATTGATCAGGCGCTACGGGTATGAGCCGGAGTTGTTCGGCGCCTGTTTCGATTCCCTGGTGGGGGAGAAACCCAAGACCCGACTGTTCCCGTTGCACGCGGTGGGGCTCGAGCTGCCCGAGGCGGAGCGGGCTAAGGTGAATTTGTACCTGCAGCCGACCTCCTGACCCCCTTGTTGATCTCCTTTACGCCGAAAATTGGCCCCGGGTATCAGCATCACCGATGCTTCGCCTTTCGAGAATCGAAAGAGGAGAAGACATCGTGGATCCCAATGCGACCGTGGTCTCCGCCCTGATCCAGGCCGCCTCGCTCGTCTCGCGCCTGCGCGACCCTGATCGCGCCACGGACGCCGCCTCCGCCGAGGCTGACCTGGCGCTGGCTCGCGGGGTGGTCGCCGCCGCCGAGGACACGGACGGATTCCCGGGACAGGTCACGCCCCGCCTCGCCAAGGCCCTGGCCCAGGCGTTGCTCCACGCCCACCGCGCCGCTGGGTTGGCGATGCGCTTCGAGCATGCCCGGGCTCTGCGCGACGAGCTGCGCGCCTACGTTGAGGCCGAAGACCCGAGCCTGGTCGCCTATCTGGTCACCGCCCTGAGCGACGCCCACCACTGGGCCCTCGGGGTGCGCGACCCGGAGACCGCGAGCGAGCTGCGCGACGAGGCGGCGCGATTGTGGGCGCTGCCGGACTGTTGCCCAACCACCTCGGCCACCTATGCCCGGATGATCATCGAAGCGCTGCGGGGCGCGGTGCGACACGGGCAGACCCGCGACGAGGAACGGTTCTGGCGGCAGCTCGAAACGGTCCGGGCGGACCCGGCGGCTGCGGCGGTGATCGAATCCGCCCGCACCGTGCTGCGCGCCCTGCAGCGTCGCGAGGGGCCACGGGGGAACTGAGAGCGGCGGAGCTGGGCGTTGGCTGGCGTCTGGATGCGCGCGGAATGACCGTAGAGCCCTCGGTGGATCATCGGCGGACGCCGCCGCCGGCACGACCGGCTATCCGAGGTCGATAATGACCGTACAGCCCTCTCGGTAGATCATCGGCGGGCGCCGCCGCCGGCCCTACCCGCTAACCGAGGTCGATGCTGTCGTCGACCTCGAAGCCCTGCTCGAGCTCGTAATCGATGCGCTGATGATTGGCGGTCTCGTGGGGCACGCGCTCGCGGACCACGGCCACGGCCCGCTCCGCCGCTTCGCGGGTGGTGCAGGAGAGCACCTCGGCGCACAGGGTGCCAGCCCCGACGTCACCGTGGAGTACCAAATGGGACTCCCCCACCACGGCGAGCGCCACGATGCGGCCGTCATTGGTCGAGCAATGGGAGTAGAGCAGCTCGAAGCCGCCGACCCGAACCGCCTCTAGCAAGAGGGCTTCGAGCTTGGTTTCGTTGAGCCACGCCGGGTCACAACCGGCGAGCCACAAATACAGAGTGGTGACGTTCAACTGGCTCAGCTCGGCTTGGCCGCGAGGGGGAGGTTGTCGATGTAGCCGGAGCTGCGCAAGAAGGCCCGCAGCCGATTGCGTAGCTTTCCCTCGGCGGTGCGCACCTTCATGCGGGTGGAGCCGAGCAGGGTGGCGGTCTCCTCCTGGCCCTTGCCCTCGGCAAAGCGGAAGAGCAGCAGCTTACGATCCGGTTCGGTGAGCTGCTCCATGAATTCGTCGATCAGGCCCTTGAGCTCGACGCTCTCGAACAGCCGGTCCTGGGTAGACAGGGGCTGGCCGTAGAGGATGCCGCTGTATTCCTCGGTGACCTCATCGTCCATGAAGGTCAGGTGGCTGCGGTCGTCGGAGGGGGAGATGTAGTTGGAGAAGGAGATCTCCCGGTTGCGGAACCGGTTGATCACCATGTTGCGGCCGATGGCCAACACCCAGTTGGTGAAGGAGTTGATGCCGTTGTACGAGATCCGCGCCTTTTCCTCGAGGGCCCGGCGGAAGACCTCCTGAACCGAGGACTTGAGCTCCGAGGGATCCTGGATGCCCTTGAAAAAGAAGTGGCCGGCGCCGCTGCGGAAGGTGAACCCCTTGCGCAAAAAGGAGGTCACCCCGGGCGCATAGTGCCGATAGACCGTCTCCAGGGCGTCCCGGTCCCCACCCTTAAAGGCCGCCAGGAGGGTCTTGTCTTTAGCGAGGAACATCGGGCCCCCCGTGAGTACTTCAATCTACTCGCGATTGCGAGAATCGTACCGCGTTTTTTGACACCTGACCCCACGTTCAGGTATACATCTATTCAGTACTTCGTCCCATTTGGGGGTTTACGATGACCGAGCAGTCCGTTTTGACCGCGCGCCAAGCCGAAGTCCTGGACTTCATCGAGCAGACCATCGAGGAGCTGGGTTACCCACCCACGGTGCGTGAGATTGGGCAGCACCTCGGTATCCGCTCCACCAATGGCGTCGCCGACCACCTCAAGGCTCTCAAGCGCAAGGGCTATCTCACCCAGCGGGACATGAAATCGCGGACCCTCACCCCCACCAAGCCCAGGGCGAAATCGCGGCGCCAGGGGGGTGGCACCATGCCGGTGATGATCCCGAACACCAGCGAGGGCATCTCTATTCCGATCCTTGGTCGGGTCGCGGCGGGGGAGCCGATCCTGGCCGAAGAGAACGCCGAGGGCACGGTGGTCATCGACTCGGTGTTGGTAGGCGACGGTCGCAAACTGTTCGCGCTCAAGGTGGTGGGCGAGTCGATGATCGACGACGGCATCCACGACGGTGACTACATCTTCGTGCAGAAGCGCTGCACGGCCGATTCGGGCGCCATCGTGGTGGTGATTATCGAGAACGAATCCACGTTAAAACGCTACTTCCCCGAGGGGGACCGCATCCGGCTGCAGCCGGCCAACGATGCCATGGAGCCGATCTACGTGCACCGCTCCGATTTCCGGGAGACCCAAATCATCGGGGTGGTGGTCGGCGTCTATCGCAAGATGTAGCGATCTGATCGCTGCCCTCGTCGAGCCAACGACAGGGCTCAGCCCTCTTCGACGAGATGCTCCTCGAGCTCGTCGAGCAACTCCTCGAGCTCCTCGAGACGATCCTCGAGGGCGAGCAGATCGTCCTTGGTCACCAGGCCGGGGATCGAGGCGACGATGAGATCCCGGAGGGTCTCAAACAGGCTGTCGGATTCGGCCATGGGGGCTGCGATAGCGTTCCGGTCGGTGGCGGTCAAGCGGCGGGGGCGGGCCGCAGCTGGGACGGGGTCGGGTGGGGGGCTGGCGCGTGGTCCGGCATGGTGGCGCCGCTACGCTGCGCGCGGGGGAGCCCCAGCGCTCCGGTCGCACTCGGTGAAGGGGGCCGTGCTAGGGTGGTGCTCGAGAGGTGCCGCCCTTCAGCGTGCTGGCCGAAAC
>JAUUZB010000059.1 GCA_030590185.1 Deltaproteobacteria bacterium | reverse complement strand
GGCGATTGCGCATCTAATGTGCGAGAAGGACGTGCGCACCGTGCTCGCCCACGGGACTGCGATGATCGGCTCGGACAGCTTCCCGCTGAGTGGGGGCAAGCCGCACCCCAGGACCTACGGCACCTTCCCCCGGGTCCTCGGCACCTACGTGCGCGAGGAGGGCCTGCTCACCCTCGAGGAGGCGGTCCATCGGATGACCGGCAAGACCGCGGATAAGCTCGGCCTCGCTGAGCGCGGTCGACTCACGGTGGGTGCCAAGGCGGATCTGGTCCTCTTTGACCCGGCCGAGGTTCGAGATCGCGCCACCTACGAAGATCCGACCCGCACGCCGGATGGGATCTCGCAGGTCTTCGTGGCCGGGCAATGCACTGTTCGGGACGGCGTGCACACTGGCGCGCGCGCTGGCGAGGTACTTCCCAAACACCGGGGATCGAAGTGACCGAGACGATCGCGATCTTTGGCGGCAGCTTTAATCCACCCGGCCTGCACCACCGCACGATTGCCGAGCGGCTCGCCGGGTCGTATGACCGGGTCATCATCGTGCCCTGCGGTCCACGCCCCGACAAGGAGGTGACCAACGACGTGCCCCCGGTTTACCGGGCGGCGATGGTCGACATGACCTTCCGCGGCCTTCCGCGGGTGCGCGTCGATCTCTTCGACCTCGAGGCGAGCACCTTCACCCGCACCCATCAGCTCAACGAACGCTACCGCGCCGAGGGGGAGGTATGGAACGTGGTGAGCACGGAGCTGATCGCTGGCGGCGGCCGGGGCGAGGCGCCGATCCAACGCCTGTGGGAGCACGGGGAGGAGCTCTGGCAACGCTGCAACTTCGTGGTGATCAAGACGCCGGGCGCCGTCTTCGACGCGGCCGACCTACCGCCGAGCCACCGGATAATGGAGGTCGACGTCGCCGGCGAGAGCGCGGCGATTCGGGATCGGGTCTTTCACCACAAAGCCTTCGAAGATCTTCTTCTGCCGGAGGTAGCTCGCTACGTGGAGCGCCATCGTCTCTACCGCGGCATGCGCCCACCGCACAGCACCCGCTTCGAGCTGGAGCAGCTGCGGCCCCTGATCGTGTTCGACCCGTGGAACGGCGAGGCGGCTCGCATCGCGGCCGAGCTCGGTGAGAGTGAAGAGGGCGATCCGAACCTCATCCTGGTCATCGGCGGCGACGGCACCATGCTGCGCGTCATCCGCCAGCACTGGCGACGACGGGTGCCCTTCTACGGCATCAACGTCGGCCACGTCGGCTTCCTGCTCAACAGCGCTCCGCCAGCCCAATACCTCGCCCAACACCTGGTACTCGAACAGGTCGCCTTGCTGTGGGTGGAGACCGAGGGGCCGGAGGGCGCGACCAAGACATCCCTCGCCTTCAACGACGCCTGGGTGGAGCGCGCCTCCGGTCAAACGGCTTGGCTGCGGGTCTCGGTCGACGGCGAGGAGCGACTCCCGAGGCTGGTGGCTGACGGCGCCCTGGTGGCCACCGCCGCTGGCTCGACCTCCTATGCCCGCGCCATGGGTGGCCCGGCCCTGCCCCTGAATACACCGGCCTTGGTCTTGGTTGGGTCCAACGTTTTGTTCCCGGCTTTCTGGAGTCCGGCGGTGCTCTCCCTGGAGGCGGAGGTGGAGCTCACCACCCTCGATCCGAACAAGCGCCCGCTGCGTGGTTTCGTCGATGGTGTACCCCAGGGCGAGGTGCGGCGCATGAAGGCTCGCACCAGCAACATCGCCGCGGTGGAGCTGGCCTTTGAGCCGGGACACCACCCGGCGGAGAAGCTGGCGAGGATTCAGTTTCCGTTGGAGAGTTGAGCCGTCGGTCGCGGGTTTGCCTCCCGCACCACTCATCAGCGATACTCTAGCCACGACACCCTGGGTTGTGACGGTGGGGGGTGCATGCGGGACGAGCGGAAGACGAAGAAGCAGCTCATCGCGGAGCTGACCGCTGCCCACGAGCAGATCGATCGGCTCGAGGCGGCGGGCCACGCCGGCCCAGACGCGCTCTCCTGGCAATTTGTGCGCGCTTCCCCCATGGGGATTCATCGCTACCGCTTGGAGCCGAGCGGTCGGCTGATCTTCATCGGCGCCAACCCCGCCGCGGATCGTCTGCTCGGCATCGACAACACGCGGTTCGTGGGCAAGTCCATCGAGGAGGCCTTCCCACCCCTGGTGGAGACCGAACTTCCAGATCGCTACCGCGCCGCCGCCCGGGACGGCGTCTCCTGGACCACCGAGCAGCTCAGCTACGAGGATGACCAGATCAAGGGCGCCTACGAGGTTCATGTTTTTCAAACCGCACCGAACGAGATGGCGGCGCTGTTTCTAGAGATCACCGAGCGCAAGCGCACCGAGGAATCCCTGCGCGCCAGCGAGGCACGCCTGCAGAGCTTGTTTAGCGCTGCGCCGGTGGGCATCGGCCTCGTCCGCGGCCGGGTCATCACGCACGTCAACAAGAAGTTCGGCGACCTGCTCGGCTACAGCGCCGAGGAGATGCTCGATCGCAGCGCCCGCTTCCTCTATCCAACGCAGGCCGAATTCGATCTCGTCGGTCAGGAGAAGTACCAGCAGATCTTGGAGCATGGCACCGGCACGGTCGAGACCCGGATGCAACGCAAGGATGGCGAGATCATCGAGGTCCTGCTGAGCTCGACTCCCCTCGACCGGGGCGACTTGACCGCCGGCGTGACCTTCACCGTTCTCGACATCACCGACCGCAAGCGGTCGGCGCGCCGCCTCTCGAGGCTCACCGAGAGACTCGCGGCGCTGGGCACCGACTATCAAGAGAACCTCGATCTCCTCACCCAGCTGGTCGGTGAGCTGCTCAACGGTCGCGCCGCCGCCTTCTGTCGATTCGAGAACGAGAGAGTGATCTTTGCCGCCAGCTGGAAGCCCCCCAAGGATCTCGGGCGAGACTACCCGGCGTCCGGGTTGCTGTGCAGCGACGTCCTGGCCAGCGAGACCGAGGATGTGCTGGTGGTCAGCGACCTCCAACGTAGCTCCTACGCCAAGAGCGATCCCTTCGTGTCAGCCCTCGGGATCGAGAGCTGCGTCTGCCGCCTGGTGAGCTGCCATGGCAAGCCGATCGGGGCGCTGAGCGTGGCCTACGAGCACGATTTTTCACCCACCGCCGATGACGGCCGCCTGCTCGGGACGGTAGCACGCGCCATCGGGGCCGAGGAGGACCGCCGCTACGCCGAGGAGGAGCGGCGCAACCTCGAGGCGCAGATCCAACACGCCCAGAAGCTCGAGAGCCTCGGCGTGTTGGCCGGTGGCATCGCCCACGATTTCAACAATCTGTTGGCCGGCATCCTGGGCAACACCAGCGTGGCGCTGCTCGACCTGCCATTCGAATCACCGGTGCGCGACTGCATCCAGGACGTGGAGCGCTCGGCCCGTCGTGCCGCCGATCTGGTACGCCAGATGCTCGCCTATGCCGGCAAGGGCCGGTTCGTGGTCGATGTCTTGAGCCTGGAGTCGGTGGTCACCGAGATGGCTCACCTGCTCGAGGTCTCCATTTCGAAGAAGGCAGTCCTGCGTTACAACTTCGCCGCGGACGTGCCCCCGGTGCGCGCCGACGCGACCCAGTTGCGCCAGGTGGTGATGAACCTGATCACCAACGCCTCCGACGCCATCGGCGATGAGAGCGGCGTCATCGCCATCAGCACCGGGGTCGTGGCGTGTGACCACGCGTACCTGGCCGAGACCTTCCTCGACGACGATCTCGCCCCCGGTGTCTTCTCCTGGGTCGAGGTCTCGGACACGGGTTGCGGCATGGACGAAGACACCGTGCAACGCATTTTTGACCCGTTTTTTTCGACCAAGTTCACCGGTCGTGGCCTCGGGCTCGCGGCGGTGCTCGGCATCGTGCGGGGACACCACGGCGCCATCAAGGTCTACAGTGAGGTTGGCCGGGGTACCACGGTCAAGGTGTTGTTCCCGAGTGACGAGGGGGCAACCGCGCGAGGGGAGGAACCCATGACCAAGCCAGAGAGCTGGAGCCCGAGCGGCACCGTCCTATTGGTGGACGACGAGGAGATCGTGCGCACCACCGCGACACGCATGCTCGAGCGCCTCGGGTTCGATGTGGTCATGGCGGTCGATGGGCGCGAGGCCATCGAGGTTTTTCGAGAGCACGAGGAGCAGATCGTCTGCGTCCTGCTCGACCTGACCATGCCCAACGTCGATGGCGAGCAGTGCTTCGAGGAGCTGCGGCGGATCAAGCGCGAGGTCTGCGTGGTCCTGTCGAGCGGTTACAACGAGCAGGACTTGATCGACCGCTTCGCGGGCAAGGGGTTGGCTGGTTTCATCCAGAAGCCGTACTCGACCCAGAGCCTGTCGGCCAAGCTCCGCGACGTGCTAGGCGGCTGAGCGACGAGACGCGGCAAAAATAAAGAGCCCCGGAGAGCGCTCTTGCTCCCCGGGGCTCCTCAATTGTCGGCTGAGTCGGAGCGGCCGGCTCAGCTATTTTGATCGATGCAGACCAGCAGCTCGTTGGTCATCGTCCATCCGCAGGCGCCGTCGGCCTGACGCTCGCAGGCCGCGTCGGCGTAGCAGGCATAGACCTGCAGGTACTCACAGGTGGTGTAGACATCTTGGTCAGCGCAGATCTGACCGGAGCAGCCGGTGGGGAAACATTCCGGCTCCGGCTGCCAGGGCTCGACACACACGCCGCCGCCACCGCAGTCGAAGGTCGGGTCGAAGCAGTCGAGCAGCTCGCAGACCAAGCCGGCCGGGCAGTCGGCGTCGGCGTAGCACTCGCTCGGCGGGGGCGGGGGGACCGGGACGCAGATGCCGCCCTGACCGCAGTAGGTGCCGGTGGCCGGGTCGCAGTAGGTGAGCTCGCAGATGTGGTCGGCTGGGCAATCGCTGTCGGCGAAGCACTCGGCGGGCGGGGGCGGCGCGTCCGGGATGCAGATGCCGGCCACTAGGCAGTCACTGCCGGTCGGCTCGCCGTAGCAATCCGGGATGGCGCAGCTAAAGCCGCTCGGGCAGTCGGCATCCCAGCCGCAGTACATCGGCAGGCACTGGTGGGGGTCGACGCACTCGCCGTAACAACCGTTGACCACGCTGAGCACGGTGCCGTCGGGGCAGATCGGGGGGATCACGTCGCACAGGGCGTTCATCATATTGCAGTCAACGCCCTCCTCGTAGACACAGAGACCGCCGAGGCAGAAGCCGCGCACCCCGGCCGCATCGAGGCAGTCCAGGTCGCTGGTGCACTCGAGTTGGTCCGGCACACAAACCGGCATCGGGGGGCAGGGCTCGGTGATGCACCAGACTTCTTGCAGCTCACAGTGCTCGCCCGCCGCGCAAACGATGTCGTCGCAGGTCGGTGCGGTTGACGAAGGTACACAGATGCCGTCGTCGAAGCAGGGGGCGAAGCCGCCGCCGGACTCGTCGCCGAAGCAGTCGATCAGCTCACAGGCGAAGCCGGTGGGGCAGGCCTGGTTGGAGTTGCAGCTCATCGCAGCACAGGCGGCCGGGTCGACGCAGGCACCGTAGCAGCTGCCGACCACGCTGATGACCATGCCGTCGGGGCAGGGGGGAGGAATCATCTCGCAGATGGCATCGCGGGTGTCGCAGTTGACATCCTCGAAGATGCAAACGCCGTTGATGCACTGGCCGGTCATGCCGTTGTCGGTCCAGCAGTCCTCGTGGGAGCTGCACTGGTAGTCCGGCACGCACTCAGCGATCGGTCCGGCGCAGACAACCGGCGCGCCCATGTCCGGATCTGGCTCGGCGCAGGGGGTGTCGAGCATCTCGCAGTGGGTCCCCGGCGGGCAGGTCACGTCGTCGCAGGTCGGGTCGGTGTTGACCGGTGCGCAGAAACCCTCGCAGCCGCCGCAGTCGTAATCGCCCGGATAGCAGTCGTATTCCCAACAGCTCACCTGGCAGTAGGTGCCCGCGGGGCATTCGGCGTCGGTCTCGCAGGGGACCTGGGCCGGAACGCAGGTGCCGTACTCGTTCCAGTAGGGCGCGTCGGCGCTGTCACCGTTGGGCTCGGCACCGTCCATGAAGTAGAACATGCACTCAAAGCCGCTGGGGCAGTCGCTGTTGTCGAGGCAGCCGGGCTCGTAGAGGCACTCACCCTCGAGGCAGTAGCCGAAGGTGGCCGGGTCGTTGTTGCAATCGGCGTCGACGACGCACTCTGGATCGTCATCGACGGTGCAGGAGGAGTAGACCACCGCTCCGTTGACGTAGGCGCAGACCACACAGTCCGGATCGGGGATGGTGATCAACACGCACTCGACCGCGGCGTTGTTGCAGCCCTCGTCGACGACGCTGCCGTCCGCCATGATGCAGCGCTGGCAGGAGGTGCCGGTCGCGGTGTCGATGGTGATCTCGATGATGTCGCAGTCGCCGTCGTAGGGCAGGGTTTGGCATTCGTCGGTGTCCTCGGCGCAATACTCGAGGTTCCCGTCGCTCAACCGGCTCAGCAGGATGGTCTTGTCGCCTTGGGCTTGGGGCTGGGACTCGGGCGCGCAGGCTACGAGCCCCGCGAGACACAGACCTCCGATGGCCAAGGTCAAAGTTCTATTAAACATCTCATCCTCCGTGGGCGGGGTATCTTCAGGTGTATGTTGAAGTCGTATGTTTGCAGCAACCGTGCCACGGATCGATCCCCTTAAAAAACAGGGGGTTGAGGATTTGGTTCTGTGTCCCCGAGGATGCAGTCGCTGTCGACTCGAGACAGCAGATCCGGCGCGATTGTGATTGCGCCGCTCGTCCCCTGGGGCTAATGGGACCGGCATGAGCGATCCCGACAACAACCCGCCAGAATCCGAGGACTTTGGAGCCATGCTCGAGGCCTTTGGGAACCTCGAGAGCGTGCGGCTCAATCTCGGCGACAAGATCGACGTGAAAATCCTCCACATCGCGGGGAGCAACGTCTTCTGCGAGATTAGCCCGACCCAAGAGGGGGTGGTCCCGGTGGAGGACCTCAGCGATGAGGATGGGAAGCTGCAGCATGCTGTAGGGGATAGTATCGCCCTGTTTGTGGTGGGGTTGCGTGACGGCATCGAGCTGCGCCAGAAGATCGGCAAGGGCAACATCGACATCGGCATGCTCGAGGCGGCGCGCGAGTCCGGCATGCCGGTGGAGGGCACGGTGACCGGCGTCAACAAGGGCGGCTTGGAGATCGCCATCGGTGGGGCCCGGGGTTTTTGCCCGATCGGCCAGGCGGACATCGAGTTCGTCGACGACCCGAAGGTCTTCGTGGGTCAGACCCTGCAGTTTCGGGTCAAGAAGGTCGAGGAGCGCGGTCGCAACGTGGTCCTGAACCGGCGCGAGCTCCTCGATGAAGAGCGCCAAAAACAGGCGGCGGTGACCCTCGCGGAGCTGGAGGAGGGACAGCGGATCGATGGCGTGGTCACCCGGGTGCTCAACTTCGGCGCCTTCGTGGACATCGGTGGGATCGAGGGCCTGATCCCCGTCTCCGAGCTCGCCTGGGAGCGCGTCGCCAGCGCCGAGGGTGTGATCAATACCGGTGAGCGGGTCAGCGTGGAGGTGATGCGTATCGAGCCAGACCCCAAGCGCCCGGGTCGGCAACGCATCGGCCTGTCGTTGAAGGCCGCCCAGCCGGATCCGTTCTTCGCCCACGCCGACGCCCTGCAGGAGGGCAGCAGCCTCAACGGCCAAGTGGTGCGGCTCGAGCAGTATGGCGCCTTCGTTCGCCTCTACCCGGGGGTGCAGGGTTTGATCCACATCAGCGAGCTCGCCTTCGAGCGGGTGCGTCACCCGGAGGACGTCTTAGCGGTTGGCGACGAGGTGTCGGTCAGGGTGCTCGGGCTCGATCTCGAGCAACGCCGGGTCTCCTTGAGCCTCAAGGCGGCCGTGGCCGCCGCCCACTATAAAGAGGGTGATGCGCTCGCCCCGGGCATGGCGGTCGAGGGCAAGGTGAACCGCATCGAGCATTACGGCGTCTTCGTCACCCTCGCCGGTGGCGAGAGCGCCCTGTTGCCCGCCGCCGAGACCGGCACCGCCCGCGGCACCGACCTCGGCCGGGTCTTTCCCATCGAGACGGAGCTGTCCTTACAAGTGATCGCCATCGACGACCAGGGTCGCGTCAAGGTCTCCAAGACCGCCCGCGAGAAATCCGACGAGCGTACGGTGGTGGAGGATTACAACACGAGTCAGTCCACCAGCGGCAAGGGCTTCGGCACCCTCGGTGATCTGCTGGCGGCGAAGAGTCGTCGAAGGTAGGTTCCCTTCGACACGCGGCCGGCTGGCGCCGACCGCGGCTCAGGGCGAACGGGATTGGGCTTGGGTCAGCCGGGCACCAGATCGCCTAACCCGACTGCGCCTGCTCAACCGCCGGCTCACCCTCCTCAGCCGCCGCGGGGATGTCGATCACAAACGTGGTCCCCTCGCCCACGGTCGACTCGACGGCGATCGTTCCCGCGTGGTCGCGGATGATCCCGAAGGTGACCGCTAGCCCGAGGCCGGTGCCCTCGCCGGCTTTCTTGGTCGTGAAGAACGGCTCGAAGATTTTTTGGACAACGTCTTCGGGGATACCCGGGCCCGTGTCGCTCGCCCGAATCTGGGCGTTGCCCTCGGGCGTACGCAGGGTCTCGACCCGGAAGGTCCCGCCGCCCCCCGGCTTCATCGCTTGCATGGCGTTCATCGCCAGGTTCAGGAGGATTTGCTGCAGCTCCTGGGGATTGCCCATGATCATGGGGGTACCCTCACCGAGCTCGAGCTCGACGCGGGCCTCGTTCATCGACAGGTGATGGCCGAAAATCTTGGACGCCTCGGAGACGGTCTCGTTGAGGTCGAGTCGGGTGAGGCTGCGCTCATCGGAGCGGGCAAACTTGAGGAAGTTCACCAGAATCTCGTTGCAGCGCAGGGCCTCCTTCTCGATCATGCCGAACAGTTTTTCCGCCTTGGCCGAGTCGGCTGCCTTGCGCTTGCCGATCTGCGCAAAGCCGACGATGCCGGTCATGGGGTTCTTGACCTCGTGGGTGATCCCGGCGCCGAGCTGACCAAAGGCGGCTAGCTTCTCCGATTGGACCAGCTGCGCCTGGGTTTCGCGCAGGGAGCCGGCCATGCGTTTGAAGTCCCGGGCGAGGTCGCCGATCTCATCGCGGGAGCGCACGTTGAAGTCGACATCGAAGTTGCCCTTGGCCAACTCCTTGGTGGCGGCGCTCAGCCGCCGAATCGGCGCGGTGAGCAAACGGGCGAAGACGATGCTGACCATCAGGGCCACCAGCAGGATCGCCAGACCAAACAAGGCCGAGCGTTCGATGAGCTGGCGGCTGGCGCGCAGTGCCTCCTGCTTGGGGATCTGACTGAGCACCGCCATGCGGCCCATGCCCACTTGCGAGTAGGCGCCGAGCATCACCGCGCCGTCAGCGGCGTTGAATTCCAACACTCCCTGACGGACCTTGCTGGCCAGCGCCTTTTGCACCAGGCGTTGTTGTGACAGGTCCGCCTGCGCGATTACCTGCTGGCCATCTGAGTGGGCGAGCACGGTGCCATTCTCATCCACCAGGTAGGTCTCGTGAATCTTGGAGCCGCCAAAGATATCCAGCAGTCGGTCGTGCTGGAAGTCCGCCGCTACCACGAACAGCTCGGCCTCCCCGTCATCGCCCTCCGCTCCCTCACCGCCGCCCATGCGCGCCGCAAAGGCCAGGGTGAGAATCGGCGCATCGGGCTCGAGGCTGGAATTCTGGAGCACCAGGTCCGTGGGGTTGGCCGCCACCGCCTCCACCGCTAGTGGGTGTAGCTTGCGCAGGCTGGTGAGCTCGCCGACGCCAAGTGAGGTCTGCTCGAGACCCCGGGCGTTGATGAAGCGGTGCCGTCGAACGAAGTCCCCGGAGCGGGGATCGCGCCCGTAGATGGCGACCATCAAGACGTCGTCACGCTGGTTGAAGAACTTGTCCGCCGCCGCGGCCCGGCGCTTGGCGGAGAGCTTGGGCGTGAGGACGTCACCGCTGAGCAGAATGAGGCCGTCCCGCAGCACGCTCAGGTTGGAGCGCGTCTGGGCGGTGAGCGACGCGACCATCGCGGCGTTGAGGTCGTAGATGTAGGCCAGCTTGTCCCGCGAAAAGAGGGTGGTCGCCAGGTAGAGATAGGTCCCCATGGCGGCCAGACGCACCACCGAG
>JAUUZB010000264.1 GCA_030590185.1 Deltaproteobacteria bacterium | reverse complement strand
GGCATGCCGGCGCCGGTGGCGATGAAGACCGCGTCGTAGCCCTTCTCCTCGAAGAGCTGGCGGGGGCTGAGCAGCTTGCCGATGACCTGGTTGAGCCGGAACTCGACCCCCATTTCCACGAGGCCGTCTAGCTCACGTTTGATGATGTCGCGCGGCAGGCGGAACGATGGGATGCCATACTGCAGCACGCCTCCGGCCACGTGCAGCGCCTCGAAGACCACGACCTTGGCGCCCATGCGCACGCAATCACCGGCGCAGGCCAGGCCGCCTGGACCGGAGCCAACGATGGCGATGCTCTTGCCGGCGAGGGGCCCGTTCGCATCGACCACCCGCGGCACCGGCGGCGCGTGGTCGGCCACGAAGCGCTCGAGGTGGCCGATGGCGACTGGATCGACCTTGGCGCCGATGACGCAGGTCTTCTCGCACTGCACCTCCTGGGGGCAGACCCGGCCGCAGATCGCCGGCAGGATGTTGTCGGCCTCGAGCACCCGGCGGGCGCCGGCCATGTCCTGGGCCTGGATGTGTCGGATGAAGGCAGGGATGTCGATGTGCACCGGACAGCCGTCGATGCACAGGGGCTTCTTGCAGAACAGGCAACGATCGGCCTCGTCCATGGCGGTCTGCCAGTCGTAGCCGAGGTTGACCTCGCGGAAGTTTGTGCGCCGGTCCGCGGCCGGCCTCTCGGCCATCTCGTTCTTGTGGGGCGAGATTTCTTTGATCTTCCGAGGCTTGGTTTTGACCCCGGGCTCAAAGGCCTTGAGCAGGTCGCACTGGACCTCGAACTCTTCGTTCGCCACCTTTTCCTGCTCGTGGAAGCGGCGTTGGCGGATTTTTAGCTCGTCGAAGTCGACCAGGTGACCGTCGAAGTCGGGGCCATCGACGCAGGCGAACTTGATCACCCCGCCGATCCGTACCCGGCAGCTACCACACATGCCCGTGCCGTCGACCATGATGGCGTTGAGGCTGACGATGGTCTCGACTTTGAAGGGCCGAGTGCTCTCGGCGCAGGCGTGCATCATCGGCAAGGGGCCCACCGCGACCACGTGGTCGACGTCGGGGTTGTCCTTGATGTGCTGCTCGAGCGCCTTGTTGACGAAACCGTGGAAACCGGTGGAGCCGTCGTCGGTGCAGACGATCAGCTGGTCACAGACCTCCTTAAAGCGGTCCTCCCAGAAGATGCGCCCCTGATTGCGGAAACCGACGATGGCGGTGGTTTTGCATCCCAGCTCGTGAAAGGCGCGCAGCTGCGGGTAGATCGGCGCCACGCCGAGGCCGCCACCGACCAACACCACGTGGTTGTGCTTTTTGATGTGGGTTTCGAGGCCGAGGGGGCCGACCATGTCCATGAAGCTGGCGCCCTGGGGCAGGCGTTGCATCGCCTTGGTCGATTTGCCGAGGGCTTGCACGACTAGGGTGATGGTTCCCTTTTTTCGGTCAAAGTCGGCGATGGTCAGGGGCACGCGTTCACCGCGTTCGTCGAGGCGGAGGATGACGAACTGGCCGGGCTTGGCGGCGTTGGCGAGGTCCTGGTCGTGGACCTCCCAGAGGAAAACGTCGGGACCCAGGTCTTCTCGGTGGACTATCTCGTACATAGCGTGGCTCCTCAGAGGCCTCGGTGGGGCAGTTACTTCGACGACGTGCCCGACTGGGCGCGCCCTATATAGCGGCTGCAAACGGGGTGGGCAACCGCGGCCCGCTACCACGGTCCGTTGCCGGAACACGACGCTGAAACGTCCTTTACTCGGGCGTTGGCGCCAGGTACGGTCCGCCCGTCCATTTCGACAGGGGATGCACTCAATGGTCCGTCTGCGTAGTTTTCCTAGGAGCCGGCGCCCCGGCCTCCTTACCTTAATAGTAGTGTTCTCCTTCGCCGCCGTGCCTGGCCTGGCGCAGGATGTCCCGAGCGCCGATGGGCCCTTGCTCGACGGCAAAGGCAAGGGGTTACCCTTCGCCTGTCGGCCGGGCTCCTGGGATCTAGGGGGTGCCGACTTCAAGGTCAGCGACACGGCGACGTTCAAAACCGAGTGGCGACCAACCCTCGAGGACATCGCCGCTTGCTTGAGTCACCCGCGAATGGCCAAGACCTGCGCCACGGTTCAGGGCATGGTGGACGAGAAGAAGTTCACCCTCGCCGTGGTGCGTGCCTATGGCAGTCGTCGCGGCGCCCAGGCGGCTCGGGCCCGCGCCCGGTCCAGCCAGGTAATCGCTGAGCTGATGAAGCTCGGCGCCTCCTCGCGCCAACTCGAGGAGATGCCACCGCCGCGGGAGGCGTTCTATCGAGGCGCCCGAATCGAGCTGAAGCTCGACTGCCTCAAAAACGAAGCGCCCAAGGTCGCCGGCGTGAGCCGCGAGGAGTTGGCCGAGGCGGTCCACGCGGCCGTATCCAAGGTAGCCGCGGAGACGGGGGTCACCCCGGTCCCCGTCTCCGCTCAACACCTGTGGGTCGACGCTACCCTCAGCGCCAGCCTACTCGCCGGTGATCCCGAGGTCGTCTTTGCGCCGGTGCTCTCCCTCGGCGGCGGCTGGTCCAACGAGCTGCTCTACGCGCACCTCGACGTGGGCATGCAGCTCGGCACCTCCGACGAGCAACGCCTCGGCGTCGAGTTCTCCGCCTCCATCGGCTACGTCTTCTCCAGCCCCGACTGGCTCGAGATTGGCATCACCGGCGGCGACCGCATCAGCGCGCCAGGGGTCGACCAGCCCTGGCTAGAGCAGACCTGGTTCGTCGGCATCGAGTCCTCCCAGTGTTTGTTCAGCCTCTGGGAGGGCAACGAGACCTGCATCCAGGAGACCCTGGTGCCGCTCTCCTTCCGCATCCATCGCGGCACGGTCACCGACGGGCAGATCGAGCGCACCCTCGAGAAGAGCAGCGCCCAGTTCCGCTTCGACGTGGCGTTGGTCACCCGCCACGACTTTCTGTGAGGTCCGCGATGTTTGCGTTGAACCGCCTGTCACGACCGTTGCTGGTCGTTGCCCTGCTCTCATCTCTGCCCGCCGCCGCCCAGACGCGCACCACGGTGGCGGTGGCGCCCCTCGGCAGCGACTCCGGCCCCGAGTACCAGTGGATCGGGTTGGCCATGGCGAACGCCCTGGCCTTTCGCCTGCAACAGATCCCGGAGCTCAACGGCCTGACCGTGCGTCAGGTCAACGCGGCCATGCGGCACGATCGCATCGCGCCCTCGGCCCTGCTTCACCAGGAGCCGGCCTTCGCCGTGGGACGATTGTTGGGCGCCGACCTGTTGATCACCGGCACCTTTGACGCTGCCTGGCCCAACATCGAGGTCGTGCTCAATGTTTGGGAGCCGGGGCACGGGAAGCTGCGCAACACCCACATCATTCAAGGCACCCTCGATAACCTGTTTGCCCTCGAGGGCCTGGCCGCCGGCTTGCTCGCCAAGGAGATCGGGATCGAAACCCTCGACACCACCCCGGGCGCCTTTGGGACGTTGAACATCTACGCCTGGCGCTTTACGACCCTGGCCCAGGCGATCACCACCTGGCAGTCGCTGGCGCCGCGGGCCGCCGATCCACGCTCCCCCCCCAAGCTCCGCGAGTATCAGATCAAACAGGCGCACCATTATCTCGAGGAAGCGGTCGCCCTGGACGCCACCTTTGGCGAAGCCTGGGCTGCCCTCGGGGTGGTGGAGGCGCTCGCCGGGCGAAGCGGTCCGGCCCTGGCCGCGGTCAACACCGCCCTGGAGCACAGCCAACGCTTCCACCCCAACGCCATCCTGGCCGCTAGCTTCGTGCGCATGCGCCAGGGCCGAGTCGATGGGGCGGTCGAGGTGCTCGAGCAGGCGGTGGCGGCCCATCCGGGGTTCCTGCATGCCCGCGGCTACCTCGGCGAGCTCTACTCCCTGCGGGGCGAGCACCAAAAAGCGCTCGACACTTTTGACGCCTATCACCGGATCGCCCCGGGGCAGCCCTGGGTATTGGCCCAACGCGGCTACAGCAAGTCCAAGCTCGGTGACTCCGCCGGCGCCATCGCCGACACCGAGGCGGCCCTCGCCATCGCGCCCGCTTCGGTCAACCTGCGCATCGAGCTCGCCAGCCGTCGCATCGACGCCGGTCTGCTGAGCGCCGCCGGGGATCTTCTGCGCGACATCATCGCCTTCAACCCGGATCTCGCGGTGGCCTACACCCGGCTCGGCTACGTGCACTTGCTCGCGGGTGAGGACGCCCAGGCCATCCAGCTAACCGAGAAGGCCATCGGTTACGGCCCCTCGGGCCAACGGCACCGCGATCTCGCCTACGCCCATCTCAACCTGGCGCGCGCCCAGGGCCGCGCCGGCAAGATCGATCTCGCCTTCGTTTACCTCGGCCGTGCCCTCGAGCTGGCCGACGTCTCGATCAAAGACATCGAGACCGATCCGAAGCTCGAGGGCATGCGCAAGGACCCGCGGTTCCGCGCCATCGAGAGCCGAACCGGCCATTGACCGATCCGAGATCTTCAAATCCCTGACAGAGGTATCGATCGTGAATAGAGCTATTCTCTTCCTGCGCCTGGCCATGGCGCTCTCGTTGACCAGCGCCTGCGGCGATATCGATGACTTCCCGTATGAGAGCTGCCCCAAAAACGGCGGTCAGGGTTGTCCGTGCCACTCCAGCGGCACTTGCGACACCCTGGCGGATGGCACGGAGTTGGTTTGCGTCGAGGAGGTCTGCCAGGTGCCGGACTGCTCCAACGCCCTGGCCAAGGCGACCGGCTGTCTGCGCGCCGGCGCGGCCGAGTGTGACGCGGATCTGGTTTGCGTCAACGGCAATTGTGAGGTCGACAGTGGTCAAACCCTGGTCGCACCTGATGACCCAAAATGCTACACGCCCTGCAGGGGCGGCTACTCCACCGCCGACGGCACCTACATCCCCTGCTCCCCCCAGGGGCTACTCGCCGGTTGCATCGGCGACGCCGTTTGCCTCAACGGTACCTGCCTGGTGCCGAGTCTGTACGCCCCGAGCACCCCGGGGGCCCTGACCACCGCCACCGTCGACCCAGACCTCGACCCCGGCGCCTGTGAGCGGGACTCGGATTGCCCGGTGCATCAGACCTGCATCGACAACCACTGCTACTCCGACTGCGAACAGGACAGCGACTGCCGTAGCGGTCGGGTGTGCGCGCTGATGGTCTGTCGCCTGCCCTGCATGACCGACTCCGAGGCCTGCCCCGAGGGGGACTATTGCTCCACCAACGACGGCAAGAGCGGCTTCTGCATGCCGATCGCCGAAGGGGACGAGCCCGGGCCGCCCGCCCTCGACGGTACCTTTGAGATCTTCGCCGGCGGCAACATCGACGGGCTCTTCGCTTCGAGCATCGACTTCACCACCAATCAGACCGCCTCCACCTTCACCATCGTCAACGACTCCCCGAGCTTTCTCGAGTTTACGGTGCGCAAGGTTTCCCACGTTGAGTTCACCGAAGAGGGCTCCGAGCAGATCACCGAGTATCCCCTGCACTGGCTGCTGATGGGCAACGGCACAGCCGACCCAACCCAGGTGCAGGAGTTGCTCATCGGCGTCGACGGCGACGGCGGCACCGCCGAGGTGGTGTTGGGCGGCGCGGCAAATCCCCTCATGGCCCGCTGGGAGGGCACCCTAGAGGTCTCGCACAACCAGCTCGGCACCCGCACCATGCCGTTGACCTTCACCGCCAGCCCCGAGGGGCAGTGGTCCGGCAACGTCTACTACTTCGCTAACTTCGGCACCCTCGGGCTTCAAGACTGGGTCGATGACCGCGACAACCGCGACCGGTTGCAGGTGGTGGGCAACGCCTTCATCCGCCGCTGGGGCGCGCTGCGCGACAATCGCATCAGCCTCGACGAGTTCAAGGCAGTATTGATCGCGACGATCAATGAGACCTGGCGCTGGCAATCGGTGCAGAACCGCTGCCCCGACGAGGACGACCCCAACCCGAACGCCGCCTGTTACCTCTACGACAACGCCCTGGGCATCTCGGTCTACACCGACTACCTGCCGGACAACCCGATCCCCACCGGCATCGTCGAATTCCCGGTGGCCATGAACCTCACCGCCAGCGATCCCCAGAACGCCCCTGGTATCTGGAGTGGCAAGATTGTTTCGGAGATGTCGCTGCATTACGCCGGCGACCCCGCCGTGGAGCTCACCTTTGCCGGCGATCCCACCGACTGCTCCGACACCGGCGGCGGCGCCTGCATCATCCTGATGGAGGATTTCCACTCCGAGATCTTCGTCGGCGGTCGTTACAACGCCGCGCCGATCGACACCGGCTGCAGCCTGATCCCCTCGGGCACCTTCGACCACGTCGCCATCCCGTGGCTGGTCCCTGGCTTCGAGGCGGGCACCGACCTCAAGGACGGCTAT